>JAKASY010000325.1 GCA_021817625.1 Bacillota bacterium
CTCACGGCGTGGGCCGGCCTGGGCCGCGCGATCCGCGCCCAGGTCCTCAGCCTGAAGAAGGCCGAGTACGTGGAGGCCGCGCGCTCGCTCGAGTACTCGAGTCTGCGCATCGCGGTCAGCGAGGTCCTGCCGGCGCTCATGCCCTACATCGTCATGCACCTGATCACGGCGATCATCCAGGCCGTGTACGGCGAGGTCGGCCTCTACCTCCTCGGCGTGGTGCCCGTGAACAGCAGCAACTGGGGCGTCATGCTGAACTGGGCCTACACCGTCTCGGGCGCGATCTACTCGCCGCAGAGCGTGCTCTTCCTGCTCGCCCCGCTCGCCGCCATCGTCCTCGTCCAGATGGGCGGCGTGCTGCTCAACCAGGCGCTGGAGGAGTTCTTCAACCCGAACCTTCGCACCGAGCTCGTCGTCCGGCGCCGACCCCAGCGGCCGGCCCTTGGCCAGCTGGGCCTTGGCGCCCGCACCGAAAGCGGGGTGGAAGGCGCTTGAGCGTCTCGCAGGAGCCTCTCCAGGGTGTCGCCGCGGCCGCGTCGGACAACGTCGCGCTCAGCGTGCGCGACCTCACGGTCCAGTACGGCCGCACGCCGCTTCCCGGCCAGAGGGACGCGACCGAGCCGATCCGGGCGGTGGACCGCTGCTCCTTCGAGCTCGTGCGCGGCGAGTGCCTAGGCCTCATCGGCGAGAGCGGCAGCGGCAAGTCGACCCTCGGCTATGCGCTCATCAACCTCGTGCCCCCGCCCGGCCGGGTCACCGCGGGGAGCGTCGCGGTTGGTGGCGTCGGCGACCTCGCCAAGCTCTCGCCCGGCCACTGGCAGCGCGTGCGCGGCGCCGAGATCGGTATGGTCTTCCAGGGCGCGCAGAGCATGTTCAGCCCGCTGATGACGATCGAGCGCCAGTTCGTCGACATCCTTCGCGCCCACGGCCGGGACGTCAAGGAAGGCATGGCCGAGGCGGGCCAGCTCCTCCGCCAGGCCCGCCTCGACGAAGCGCGCGTGCTCGCCTCCTATCCGCACGAGCTGTCGGGAGGCATGCGCCAGCGCGTGGCCATCGTGTCGTCGGTCATGCTCCACCCGCGCGTGCTCATCCTCGACGAGCCCACGACCGCCCTGGACGCCGTCAGCCAGGCCAAGGTCCTCACCATGCTGCGCGACCTTCGCCGGCAGTACGCGCTCAGCATGCTGCTCATCACCCACGACTTCGCCGTGGCCTCCAATGTGAGCGACCGCCTGGCCGTCATGTACGCGGGCGAGCTGGTCGAGGTCGGGCCCAGCGCCGCCCTCTACCGCAGCCCCCGCCACCCCTACACGCAGGGCCTCGTCGCCGCGGTGCCCTCCCTGCACGGCCACAGGCTGGACCGCTCGGCCCTGCTCAGCGGCTATCCCCCGGACCTGCGCGATCTGCCCGCGGGCTGCCGGTTCGCGCCGCGCTGCCGGTTCGCCGAAGACATATGCCGCGCCGCGCCCCCGGCGCTCGGGGCGACCGACGAGCCGGAGCGCGCTGTGCGCTGCGTACGCTGGCGCGACGTGCGGGAGGCGGTATACGGACATGGCACCTAGCGTCTTGTCGCTCAAAGGCGTCAGCAAGTCGTTCCCCGTGCGCGGCCAGCAACTGGGCAAGGCGCCGCGCCGCCTACAGGCGGTCGCGCCCATCGACCTCGATCTGGAGGAGGGCGAGATCCTCGCCGTGGTCGGCGAGAGCGGCTGCGGCAAGTCCACCCTGGGACGCATCGCCTCGTTCGTGACGGAGCCGAGCGCGGG
This sequence comes from Bacillota bacterium, assembly GCA_021817625.1. Next base: position 1,764 of record JAKASY010000325.1, read on the forward strand.
AACGGTCACCATCCAGGGCGTCGAGCCCTCGTCGCTGCCCAGGCGCGAGGCCCGGCTCGCACGACGCAACGTCCAAATCGTGCACCAGGACCCCTACAGCGCCCTGAACCCGCGCAAGACCGTCGGCCAGACCCTGATCGATCCCTTCCTCGCCCACCGCCTCGCCAGTCGGAGCGAGGCCACGCGGCGGGCGCGCGCACTGCTCTCCCTGGTTGGCCTCCACCCGCCCGACGAGTTTCTTGGCCGCTACCCGTTCGAGCTGTCGGGCGGCCAGCGCCAGCGGGTCGTCATCGCCCGCGCCCTCACGGTGGAGCCCAAGGTGATCGTCGCCGACGAGGCGGTGTCCATGGTCGACGTCTCCCTGCGCCAGTCGATCCTCGCAACCCTGCGCGACCTGCGAGACCGCCTCGGCGTCGGGTTCCTCTTCATCACCCACGATCTCGCCCTCGCCCACTCCTTTGCCGGCGAGCACCGGACCCTCGTGATGTACGCAGGCCACGTCATGGAGTACGGCCTCAGCACCGACGTCATCGAGAAGCCGCAACACCCCTACACGCGCCTGCTCCACTCGGCGCTCCTCGATCCGGACCCGGAGAACAACGAGCAGCGCGACGTCGCCGGCTTCGAGGGCGAGCTGCCGGATCTGAGCGAGGAGGTATCCGGCTGCCCCTTCGCCAGCCGCTGCCCGTTCGTGCAGGACGTCTGCAGGCAGGAACGCCCGGCCCTCATCCCCCGCGGCGCACGCCAAGCCGTTGCCTGCCACTTCGCCGACCAGTCGGCCTGAGCCGCCGCGCGCCGGCCCGGACGCCGCGGCGCCGCGGGCGGCGAACTAGCGCTGCGGACGCGCGCCGCCCTCGCCTTCGAAAAGGGTTCTGGCCGTCGCGGTCGCCGCCTCCACCGCCCGCATCGCCGGCGTGTCGAGAATCGCCTCGAGGCGGCCGACCATGGCGGCGACTTGGGCGGCGAGGGTCGCGAGCACCTCCCGCTCCTGGCGGGTAGGCGCAGCGTCGGCGCTGTCCGCCGCCGCGAACAGGGCGTTCAGCTTCTCGTGCACACCGCTTGGCCAGAGTTGGGCGCCGCGCATGTGGACGTCGATCAGCCCGCCCCGCAGCGCTTCGAGCTGCGCGACGACCGGCGAAACGCTACCGCCGGCCGTGGGCGCGAGCGCCCGCACGCGCCCGAGCTGTGCGTCGATGGCGTTGATCGTGCGGTTGCACAGCCCGAGCTGGTCACGCACCGCAAGGAGAAACGCGAACTGCTCGCGGAGGTCGTCCGTGCTCGCCCGCCGCCGCGGGTCGGGCTCGACCCGAAGCGGCGCCGAGAGGGTCAGGCCGTCCACCGAAAGGCGCACCTCATAGTCGCCCGCGAGCACCCGCGGACCGTCGGGCCGCTGCCAGGGATCGAGGTCGGGAGCGGTCACCGGCTCAACGCCCGGCAGGCGCAGATTCCACACGAAGCGGCAAAGGCCCAGAGCGCCCGGCACTCCCTGCGTGTAGCGTCGGACCTCGACCCCCGACGCGTCGAAGAAGGCGATCTCCGGCGCACGCTCCGGCGCGCGCCTCAAGGCGTACTGCACGACTGCGCCCATCGCCGGGTTGACGGCGGCGTCGAGTCCGAGTGCCTCGACGCTGCCGTCGCGACGCCGCACGCCCTCGACCCGCCCCTTGCTCGGGCCGATGCCGATGTAGTCCACCTCCCCCGCCGCGGGCGGGCGGCCGACGCCGCCGTACGTGCGCAGGCGAAGGACCGGCGCCGGGGCGAACAGCCACGGCCCGCTGCCGCCAGCTAGCGGCTCGCGGGCGAGTTCGCGCAGCGGGCCCAGGTCGTGGAGCACCCAGAAGGAGCGGCCGTGCGTCGCCACCAGCAGGTCCGCGCCCTTGACCGCAAGGTCGTGCACCGGCACGACCGGGAGGTTCCCGCCCAGCCGCCGCCAGCCCTCGGCGAGCCGGGCGTACACCCCTGTCTCCGTTCCCACGAGGAGAAGCTCCGGACACTCGGGGTCGGCGCGGATCACCCGGGTGAACTCGTCGAGCGGCAGACCGTCGTCGATCCGCCGCCAGGTGCGGCCGCGGTCGATCGTTGCGAGCAGATAGGGGCGGTTGTCGCCGTGCTTGTAGCGGGTCGCCGCGACGTAGGCGGCGTCCGGGTCGTGCGGCGACGGCTCGACGATGCTGATAAGCGCCCACGGCGGCAGAAGGTCCTCGGGCGGCGTCACGGCCCGCCAGGTCTGGGCGTTGTCGTCGCTCACGTGGATCAGGCCGTCGTCCGTGCCCGCCCACCACAGGCCGGGCACGAGCGGCGACTCCGCCAGGGCGAAGACCGTCCAGTCGACCTCGGCGCCAGTGTTGTCGCCGGTGATCAGCCCAACGGAAGGGCGCCTGCGG
>JAKASY010000326.1 GCA_021817625.1 Bacillota bacterium
GGCAAGATCGAGTCGAACCAGTACTACTACTTCAACGTGAACTCGAAGTACCCGGGCAAGAAGCCCGCGATCAAGACCCTGATCTACGACTACGAGCCGTCGGACGCCGCCCAGTTCGCAGCCTTCCGCACGGGCCAGCTCCAGCTCGGCACCCTGCCGCCGGAGTTCTGGAGCGCGCGCAAGCAGCTCAAGGGCTTCACCCTGCAGGTGGCGCCGGTGTGGGCGTTCGACTTCATGGTCCTGAACTTCACGAACAAGGCGCCCGGCGTCGGCTCGCTCTTCAACCAGCTCTACATCCGCCAGGCCATGCAGTACGGCATCGACCAGTCGGGCATCAGCAAGGCGATCTTCAACAACGCCGCCTACCCGACGCTGAACCCGGTGCCGACGACGTCGGCCTTGTACGACCACAGCCTGAAGAACCCGTACCCGTACGACCCGGCCAAGGGCAAGGCCCTGCTCGAGGCCCACGGCTGGAAGATGGTCAACGGCGTGATGACCAAGAACGGCAAGAAGCTGTCGTTCACGTTCGCGTACGCCACCGGCAGCCTTGCGGGCGCGGAAGAGGTCCAGGCCATCCAGGCCTCGTGGGCGAAGGAAGGCATCGACGCGGTCCTCAAGCCGATGGGGGCGAACAGCTTCGACACGATGTTCGGCAACCCGGCGGACTTCAACAAGTGGTCCGTCGCCCTGGGCCTGTGGATCTACGCGCCGGACTTCTTCCCGGACGGCACGTTCATGTTCCCGCCGGGCGCGGGCTTCAACCTCGGCGACTACAACAACCCCGAGATGACGAAGATCGTGAACGAGACCATCGCTCCCGGCACGGCGGCCCAGACCAAGGCCCGCTTCGCCGCCTATGAGCGGTACGCGGCCACCCAGCTGCCCGTGCTGTACGTCCCGACCCAGGAGAACCTCAACCTGGTCTCCAACATGGTCGGCGGCTGGTTCCCGAACTACAACATCATCGCCTCGCAGCCCCTGGTCGAGTACCTCAACTGGAAGTAGCGCAAGCGCGCTGAGAGCCGCCGCTGGCGCCTTGGGGCGCCGGCGGCGGTGTCCTGTCTTGCCGCCGGCGGCATCTCTGGATGGAGGCGGCAACTTGGGCACATCCTAGGGCCCAAGGCAGGGGAGGTGCGGGCTTGGGCGAGCATCCGATCCAGGGTCTCATGCACACGGCGATGGACTCGATCAAGCAGATGGTGGACGTGAACACCGTCGTCGGCGACGCGGTGGAGACCGGCGACGGGGGCGTGATCATCCCCGTGTCGCGCGTGAGCTTCGGCTTTGCGGCGGGCGGCGGGGAGTACGGCAGGCCCAAGGCCGACTCCGCCGAGGCGCCGTTCGGCGGCGGCAGCGGCGCTGGCGTCTCGGTCCAGCCGGTCGGCTTTCTGGTGGTGCGCGGCGGCGACATCCGCCTCCTGCCGATCGAGGCCAACGCCACCGTAGAGCGTCTGATCGACATGGTGCCGGACCTGCTGGATCAGGTTGCCGCCATGTGGGGGAAGTCCACGGGCCTGCGCCGTGAGGCGATGCCCATCCGGGCGTCCGGCTACATGTCCGACGAGGACGACGACGAGCGCGACGGCCGCTAGGCGAACCTTGTCACGCCCTGTCCATCACCGTATGATCCTTGCGTATGCGGTGACGCGAGGTGGTGGCGCGGTCGATGGCGCGCAGGGGCCCCGGTGGGGCCGGCGCCGCCCGGTTGCTGGTCGTGGTGGCGGCGCTCTGCGCGGGCCTTGCCCTCGACGCTGGGGCTGTGCTTGGAGCCGCCCCGCAGAAGCCGGTGCTGGAGCTTGTGGTCGAGCCGCTGCACCCGATCCAGGGGACGCGCGCGGAGATCGTGGCGCAGGTAAAGCCGGCCTCGTTCGGGCGGCACGGTACGGCCACGGCCCGGATCGCGGCGCCCGGCGGCGGCACGACGCCGGTGGCCGTACAGCGTGTGCAGGGCGCGACGCCAGGCACCTTCGAGGGCCTTGCGCCCGTGCAGCAGACCGGCACGTACCGGGTGACCATGCGGTTTTCGGGCGGCGGCCAGGTGCTCACGGCGACGCGCACGTTCGTGGTCGTCAAGGGCTCGCCCTACGCCCACGACCTCTCGCTGGTGATCGTCGTGGTCGTGCTCGGCGGCGCCTGGCTCCTCATGCGGCGGCGACGCTGACGAGGGGGCGCGCGCCCGGGGCGCAGGGAGGAGGCGGGCACCCGTGTACCTGCCGCAGCTGAGCCCGTACGCCCTGGTTCTCGGGCCGCTTCGCATCCACTACTACAGCGTCTTCATGGCCCTGAGCATCCTGCTCGGCGGCGCCTATTTCGTGCGCGAGGCGCAGCGTCGCGGCCTGGGGCGGGACGACCGCGTCTTCGACTTGGCCCTGGCCACGCTGGTCGGCGGCATCGTCGGGGCGCGCCTCATGTTCGTGCTGGCGAACGACCCCGCATGGTTCGTCTCGGACCCGCTGCAGATCGTGCGCGTCTACCAGGGCGGCCTGTCCTGGCACGGGGCCGTCGCGGGCGGCCTTCTGGCGGCGGGGCTGTACGTGCGCAGCCACCCGATGCGCCTGAACCCGCTGCTGGACCTCGTGGTGCCCGGGGCGGCCATCGGCTACACCCTCGTGCGCATCGGAAACATCTTCAACCACGAGGTCCTTGGCCGCGAGACCGCGTTCTTCTTCGGCCGCTGGCCCGCGCAGCTCGTAGGCGCGGCCATCGGCCTCGCACTCCTCATCCGCTACTTCGCGCGCGAGCGACCAGACCTGGCGGCGGGCGACCAGTGGTGGTCGTTCCTCGTGTACCACACCGTGCTGCGCGCGGTGTTCGAGGAGAGCGTGCGCGACAACCCGCTCTATCTCATCCACGTGCGCAGCCCGATCTGGGGCGTGGGCTTCACCACCATGACCCAGCTCGCGACGCCGCTCATCCTGGCCATCGCGGTGCCGCTCTGGCTCCGGGCGCGACGGGTGGGAGAGAGCCGCGTCGGACCAGAGGCGGAGGTGGCAGCAGGTGTGCGAATGCCGGAACCTGCCAGTTAACCACAGGAATGTCCACAGCTGGGGATAACCGTCCCCGCAGCGGCAATGGTCTATGATGGCGCACGGGGGGGTGCGCGCTTGTCCCTGAGACCGGCGCCGACGCGCGGGAACCCGGTCGCGCGCGGCGGGGGCGGGGGCGTCGGTCCCGCCCTGCGCCTGTTCGCCCTGGTTACGACGATCGTCCTGTACGGCGTGGTCGTGCTGGGCTTCCTCGACACGGCCACGGGCTCGGCTCTCGGGTGCGGCCGCTCGTTTCCGCTGTGCGACGGCCGCTTCTTCCCGGCACCGACCCTCACGTCGGTGGTCGAGTGGACGCACCGCGTGGTGAGCGCCTTCGGCGGTGTCCTCGTGCTCGCCCTGGCGGTGTGGGCCTGGCTCGCCGCCCGGGCGTCCGCGCACGTGCGTGTGCTGGCGATCGTCGGCCTCGGCTTTCTCGTCGTCGAGTCGATCGTGGGCGCCCTCGCCGTGGTGGCGCCCGAGCCGGCGCCCCTGATCGCCGTGCACCTGGGCATCGCCCTCACCTCGTTTGGCGCGGTGGCGGCGCTGTCCCTGATCCTCTGGGGTGGCGGACGGGTGCTGGCGGCGGGCGAGGGGCCGGCCGTGCCGCAGGCGCTGCGCCGCTGGCTGTGGGCCACGCTCGCATTCACCTACGTCGTGGTCTACCTGGGCGCCCTCGTGGCCCAGGAGCACGTTGGCCTGGCTTGCGGTGGCTGGCCGCTCTGCCAGGGAGGCATCGTGCCGCACGCCTGGAGCTTTGCCGTCGCCCTGGACTTCGTCCACCGGCTGGCGGCGGTCGCCTCCCTTGTCGTCTTCTGGCTGCTGACGCGGCGCCTGCGGCCCGTCCGCGCGCTCCGGCCCGGTCTGTACCGGGCTGGGCACGTCGCCTTCGGCCTGGTTGTGCTCACGGCCCTGAGCGGCGGCTACCTGGCGCTGAGCGGCGTGGCGCTGGCCGCGACCTTGGTGCACGTGGGGCTGGTCACGCTCTTGTTCGCTACGGTCCTGACCATGTGCGCCTTGGCCACACCGGCTCGGGCGGCGCTGGCGCGCGGCGCCGCGGTGGCGGCGTCGTGAGCCGCCCCAAGCCGCGCCCCGCTGCGCGCGCCGGGCCGCGCCC
>JAKASY010000327.1 GCA_021817625.1 Bacillota bacterium
CCATGAGCGCGCCGTCGAGGCCGCTGCCGCGCCGAAAGGCGGCGAGGATGCCGACCGGGACACCGATCAGGAGCTCGCACGTGATCGCGCACACGGCGAGGGTGGCCGTGACCGGCGCCGCCTGCTGGATCATCGCCAGCACCGGCCGGTTGTACACGTAGGAGTAGCCGAAGTTGCCGTGGACGACGGCCCATAGGTACAGGCCGAAGCGCTCGTAGATCGGCAGGTTGAGGTGCAGGGCGCGGGCCACGGCGGCGACGGTGGCCGCCGTCGCATGCTGGCCGGCGATCATGCGGGCCGGGTCGGTGGGGATGCCGAAGGCGACGAAGTACGTGATGGCGTTCACGCAGAAGATCGCCACCAGCATCCACAGCACGCGCCGCACGATGTAGTTCGTCAGGTGCGGGCCCTCCCATCGCGCACCAGGCGCCCAGTCCCGCGCCTCAGTGCTTGATGTACATGTCCTGGATGATCGGCGAGCGCACGGGGTGGACGAAGACGTTCACGTTGTGCGGGTACACCCAGGGCTGGACGAACGAGTCCTGGATCGGGTAGAACATCGGCACCCACGGAGCCTGGGCGAGCTCGATCGCCTGCGCCTGGTCGTAGAGCTTCAGGCGCTCGGCCTGCTGAGTGGCGGGCAGGGCGTCGGCCTTCTCGACGAGCTTGTTGAAGGCCGGGTCGTTGAAGCCGCCGACGTTCGTCCCGCCGACGTTCTGGCCGTCGAGCAGGTCGAACATGAAGTCCTCAGGGTCCGGGTAGTCCTGGTACCAGTCGGACCAGGCCATGTTGTACGGGTTCTTCGCGTCGGCCGAGTAGGAGAAGTACGTGCCCGACTGGGCGATGTTCTTGAGCACTGCCTTGATGCCGATCTTGGCCAGCTGGGCCTGGATGTTCTCCGTGACGGACTGGACGAACGGGCGCGCCGTCGTGTAGATCAGCGTGATCGTGAAGCCGTGCGGGTAGCCGGCCTGAGCGAGAAGCTTCTTCGCCTGCGCAAGGTTGTAGGGGTAGCCCTTGAGCTTGGGCTCGTAGCCCGGCATCTCGGGCGGCAGCGGCTGCGTCATGACGCTGCCGAGACCATTGATCAGACGCAGGTCCGGCGTGCGGTCGATCGCGTAGTTCACCGCCAGTCGCACCTTCTGGTTGTTGAACGGCGGCTTCGTCACGTTGAACGCGTAGTACCAGATCTCGTTGGTGGCCTGCTTGTAGAAATCCTTCATCATTCCCGGCGTGCTCAGGGCGGAGAGATAGGTGCCTTGGTCGGGCAGCCAGATCATGTCGTCCTTACCCTGCTTGAAGTACAGGAACTGCGTGGAGTACGGAATGTTGACGTTGAACACGACCTTGGCGATCTTCGCCGCGTTGGGGCGGTTGTAGTTTGGGTTCGGGGCGAGCACCATCTGCTTGCCCTGGTGCCAGTACACAAGCTCGTACGGGCCGGAGCCGACGGCGTGGAGCTGGTAGTTGACCACGCCGTACTTCTGCACCACAGTCGGGTCGAGGATGACGCCGGACTCCAGCGCGAGCTCGTTCAGGAAGAACGCCTGCGGCGTGACGAGGTGGATGACCACGGTCGAGGCGTTTGGCGCACTCAGTCCGCTCATGCCCGTCATGCCCTTGGGCGGCGCCTTGCCCCCGTTGAACCAGGCGTTGTAGCCGACGATGTCGCTGTACGCGCTGCCGTACGGCGCCGCTCCCTGCGGTCCGGCCGCGTTGCCGGCGGTCACGCGGTTGAGGCTGTAGACCACGTCCTGAGCCGTGAGCGAATCACCGTTCGAGAACTTGAGGCCAGGCAGGAGATGGAAGGTGTAGGTGAGACCGTTTGTGCTCACCGTCCAGCTTCGGGCGGCGTCGGGCACGATCTTCGTGCTGTTGAGCCCATAGGTGACGAGCGTGTCGTAGATCGCCTGCATCGGGATGGCCGATTGGGCGTCCTGCCAGCGCACGGGATCGAGGGTCGGGAAGTCGTCGGCGAAATCGATCGTCAGGGTGCCCGAGGCCTTGGCCGCACGCAAGACATGCGGGTGCGCGCCGGCGATTGCTGATGGCGCCACTGTAACGGCGATCAGGGCGAGCCCACCGATGGCGCCTAAGACGTGGGCGAGCCGCGGTCGGCGTAAAGGTCGCAATGCGATTCCTCCCTAATGCTGGCGTTTCGGAGCAGGTGTGATGGAGCGCCGAGGATGTCCCGAGACGGCGTTACCGGCGTACGATGACTAGGTCAGGTTCGCGCGCGGGTTGAGGGCGTCATTGAGGCCATCGCCGAGAAGGTTGAAGCCCAGCGTGGCGACGGCCAGGGCGACGCCCGGCCAGATCAAGAGGTAGGGGTCGATGAGGTAGTACGAGAGCGAGGCGTTGAGCATCTTCCCCCACGACGGCACGGGGTCCGGCACGCCGGCGCCGAGGAAGCTGAGGGCCGACTCGAGCAGGATGTTGTTCGCGATCTGCAGCGTTCCATAGACCAAAACCGGCGAGAACACGTTGGGGAGCACGTGTAGGAACATGATGCGTACGGGCGAGGCGCCGAGCGACTGGGCCACCGTGACGTATTCATTGCGCGACACCGATAGGGTCTGGCCGCGCGTGATGCGGGCGATGCCCGGCCAGGCCAGGACGCCGATCGACGTGAACACGGTGGCGACCGTGCGCACCGGCACCACGCTGTCGATCAGGATGACGAACAGGATGATGGGGAAGGCCAGCATGATATCGGTCAGGCGCATGAGGACGTTGTCCACCCAGCCGCCGAGGTATCCGGCGGTGACGCCGACGACCACGCCGATCACGAGAGAGATGAAGGTGGCCGTCACGCCCACCTCCATGGACACGCGCGCGCCATAGATCAGCTGGCTCAGCTCGTCGTGCCCGACGGCGTCCGTGCCCAGGAAGAACGGCATGTGCCACGTGGGAAGAAGCGGCGCGCCGTCAAGCGGCATGACAGAGATGTACTCGGCCGTGGCGCTGTGCGGCTCGAGCCATGGCGCGAACACCGCCACGATGAGCACGATGAGCACGAGCACAAGACCGACCACGGCAAGCCGATTGCGGCGGAAGCGGCGATAGAACGCTGCGAACGCCGTGCGCGCCGCAGCGTCTTGGCGGGTCGTGGGCGCCGATGGGACGGGCTGCGTGCGTTGGACGAGGCTGTGCAACGAAACTGCTCCCTTGCGCTCGCGTCGGCGCAAGCGTGCGATGGCCCGCGCCGGCCGCCCGGGCATGCGCGCGTGCGTGGGACGCGCGCGGCCGCCGATGCGTCGAATGGCCGAATGGGCGGCGCGGCGGCCAAGCCTTCGACGCGCCGCGCCGCGCCCCTGCTGCAGCGCGGTGGTATACTGGTCGCCGTCGGGTGGCGCAGTATCCTAGTGCGCTTCGCCTCCCCCAAGGCGGTCGTAAAACGCCGTCGAGGGCAAATCGATGAAGTCCCTGGTGGCGGCTTGGGGCGCCCAGCCTCGGGTGCTGCTGGGGGTTAAGGAGCCGGGGTCGGCCGCAATGGCATGCGGCCTCCGCCCTCCTCCGTGGAGACCCGGCCTCGTGGGGCCCGACCTACGGACCGGGACAGAACCTGCATGCGGTGCGCGTGTGCGATGGCATGGCGGTGCGCTGTGTGCAGCGTAGCCTGCCTTGCGTGGCCGGGGTGGACGGTCGAGAGGCCAGAAACCTCGACTGCAACAGAGGCTAAGGGAGCAGCGAGGCGTCGAGGAAAGCTCCTAGGCTGTTCCGCGGGAGGCCGGACGGGGATTACAGTGCGGACTCAGTGGCCGTCTAGCAGCGCTCGCGGCGACGCGGCGAGGCGCTCGGGGAGACGGGGAAACCCCGCCGGTGGCAACGCCGGCGCCGGGCGCGGGGGAAAGCCCGCTGGACCTAAGCCGCAGCGTCTACCCGCCCGGCCGCCACCCCGACAAGGTTTGACGCGCGCCCGCCCCTCCCGTCGCCGCCGCTCGTGGCACGGGGTGGGTGGGCGCGCGCTGTTCATGGGCGTGCTCTCGCTTGTCGTCAGCGTCGTGGTCCTCCTCCTCGCCCAGCGGCCGATGTCCGGCGCCGTCGGCGTCGCGTTCTCCGCGGCGGTGGTGGGGCTCGTCATCGCCATCGGCCTCGTGTTCGACATGGTGGGCGTCGCGGTGGCGGCCGCGCCCGCCCAC
>JAKASY010000328.1:0-2771 GCA_021817625.1 Bacillota bacterium
AGGCGGCGCGGAAGATGGCGCGGGCCTGCATCTCGTAGATCTCCGGGTGGACGATGCCGAGGCGGCAGCCGCGGAAGCCGAGCATCGGGTTCTTCTCCGCCAGGGCGCGGGTCTTGCGCAGGAGCTCGAGGCGCTCCCTCGCCTCCGCACCCTGCGCGTCGCCCCGCGCCTCGGCCACGGCCGCGGCCACGGCGAGGCTCTCGACGTCCGGCAGGAACTCGTGCAGCGGCGGGTCGAGCAGTCGAATGGTCACCACGCGGCCGTCCATGGCGCGGAAGATGCCCTCGAAGTCGCCCTGCTGCATGGGCAGGAGGCGGCTCAGGGCGCTGCGCCGCTCCATCTCGTCGGCCGCGAGGATCATCTCGTGCACGACGGGAAGGCGGTCGGTGGCCATGAACATGTGCTCGGTGCGGCACAGGCCCACGCCCTCCGCCCCGAAGGCGCGCGCGCGGGCGGCGTCCTCCGGCGTGTCGGCGTTGGCCCGGACGCCCAGGCGCCGGGCGTGGTCGGCCCAGCCGAGGAGCGTGTCGATGTCGCCGCCCAGCTGCGCCTCCACGAGCGGCAGCGCGCCCAGGAACACACGTCCGGTGCCGCCGTCGATGGACACCAGGTCGCCCTCTTCGATCGCCGCCTCGCCCAGGCGGGCCCGCCGCCCGGCCAGATCGATGCGCAGGGCGTCGCAGCCGACCACGCACGGCTTGCCCATGCCACGCGCCACGATCGCCGCGTGGCAGGTCATGCCGCCGCGCGCCGTGAGCACGCCCTGGGCGGCGACGATGCCGGCGATGTCGTCGGGCGTGGTCTCCGGCCGCACGAGGAGCACGTGCTCGCCGCGGTGCGCCCACTCGGCCGCCCGCTCGGCGTCGAACACCACGCGTCCGACCGCCGCCCCGGGCGAGGCCGGCAGGCCCCGCCCGGCGTCGGCCGCCGCGGCGCTCAGGTCGAAGCCGCGGTGCAGAAGGCGCTCCAGCTCCGCCGGCTGCACTCGCCGCACCGCGTCCTCGCGGGAGATCGTCCCCGCCTCGGCCATCTCGACCGCGGTGCGGAACGAGGCCGCGGCGCTGCGCTTGGCGGCGCGCGTCTGGAGGATGAACAGGCGGCCGTCCTCGACCGTGAACTCGATGTCCTGGATGTCGCCGAAGTGCCGCTCGAGCGTGCCCGCCGCGCGCGACAGCTCCTCGTACAGGTGCGGCGCCTGCTCGCGCAGAGAGGCGACCGAGAGCGGCGTGCGGATCCCGGCCACGACGTCCTCTCCCTGGGCATTGCTCAGGTACTCGCCCGTGAGCGCGTTCTCGCCGGTGTTGGGATCGCGCGTGAACAAGACGCCCGTGCCGGACGTCGGCCCGCGGTTGCCGAACACCATGGCCTGGACGTTCACCGCCGTGCCCATGGTGTCCGGGATGCCGTGCACCTTGCGGTAGACCTGCGCGCGGTGGTTGTTCCAGGAGTCGAACACGGCCCGCACCGCGAGCGTCAGCTGCACCTGCGGCTCGTCGGGGAACGGCCGGCTACTGCGGTCCGCCACCACCTTGCGGTAGCGCTCGCACAGCTCGGCCAGGTGGTCAGCGTCGATCGCGCTGTCGTCCTTGGCGCCGCTCGCCCGCCGGACCGCGGAGAGCTCCTCCTCGAAGTGCTCGAGGGTGATGCCGAGGACCACGTTGCCGAACATCTGGATCAGGCGGCGGTACGAGTCGTAGGCGAAGCGCCGGTCACCCGTCCGGCGCGCGAGCCCCTCGACGGAGCGCACGTTCAGGCCAAGGTTCAGGATCGTGTCCATCATGCCGGGCATGGAGAGGGGCGCGCCCGAGCGCACGGACACGAGGAGCGGGTCGGCGTCGTCACCCAGTCGCCGGCCGATGCGCTCCTCGAGGCGCCCGAGCGCCGCCCCCACCTCGTCCATCAGGCCCGGGGGCAGGTCGCGCTCCGCCATGTAGGCGCGGCACGCCTCGGTGATGATCGTGAAGCCGGGCGGCACCGGCAGCCCGATCCCGCTCATCACCGCAAGCCCGTAGCCCTTGCCGCCAAGTTGGTCGCGGCCTAGCTCCGCGGCATCCTTGAAGTCGAAGACAAAGGTCGTGCGCTGCACTGCCATGCTGCGTCACCCTCCTTGCGCCGCCGTTTCACTGCACAAGCCCTTCCGGCAGGTCCTGCAGAACACGCTCGGCGGTCTCCTCGACCGCGCGGTGGGTGACGTCTACGACGCGGCAGCCGAGGCGTCGGAACACGCCATGAGCGTACACCAATTCCTCCTCGATGCGCGTCAGGTCCCCGTACGGGGCCCCCTCCGGCAGGCCGATGGCGCGCAGGCGCGCGTGACGGATGAGGCGCAGCGACTGGGGGTCGATCGTCAGCCCCACGAGGCGCTCGCGCGGCACCTGCTCCACCTCCGGCGCGAGGTCCACCTCCGGCACGAGCGGAACGTTCGCCACCTTGTAGCGGCGGTGCGCGAGATACATGGAGAGCGGCGTCTTCGAGGTGCGCGACACGCCCAAGAGGACGATGTCCGCGAGCGGCAGGCCGCGGGGATCCTTGCCGTCGTCGTACTTGACCGCGAACTCGACCGCCTCGACGCGCCGGAAGTATCCCTCGTCTAGCCGGTGGACGAGGCCCGGGCTGTGCGTCGCGGGCCGCCCCAGCACGGCCTCCATCGCCTCCACGGCCGGGCCCATCACGTCAACGCTGGGCACCTGTAGGGCGGTCATCTCCGCGTGCAGACGCTCGCGCAGGGACGGAACCACGACCGTGTACACGACGAGCGGGCGCTCCGCCTC
>JAKASY010000328.1:2781-4138 GCA_021817625.1 Bacillota bacterium
CAGGCGGTCAAGCGCCTCCGGCCCGTCCAGGTGCGGGAAGCGGCGCAGGCGCACGGGCACGTCGAACTGGCTCAAGGTGGCGCGGGCCACGCCCTCCGCCGTCTCGCCCAGCGAGTCCGACACCACGAACACCGTGAGGGCTTCCATCCCGACGATCCCCCCTCGCACCGGTCAGGCCCCGACGCTCTCCTCGCGCCGCCGGCCGATGCGCGACAAGTCCGCCTCGGCCGAGGCGAGCTCGACCACCGCGCGCAGGGTGGCGAGGCGATGGGCGCGCACGACCGGATCCGGGTCCATCACCATCACCTCCCGGAAGAAGCGGTCCAGCGGCGCCGTGAGCGCGGCGATGCGCGCGAAGTGGGCCGCCAGGGCGTCCTCGCCCTGCCCGCCGTCCGTCGCCGCGCGCACCGCGTCGACCAGCTCGCGGTCGGCCTCCGTGGGCGCCCGCCACGCACGCCAGTCCGCCTCGGCCCCCTGCCCCTCCCGGGCCGCCTGCTCGACGATGCGAGCGGCCCGCCGGTACGCCGTGATCAGCCCGTCGGCCAGCTCGCCCTCGAGGAACGAGGACAGCGCGTCCGCCCGCGCACGCACCCGCTCCAGCCGGTCGACCCTGCCCGCGCACACCGCCTGCGCCACAACCGCGGAGACGCCGGCGTCGACGAGCAGCCCCTCGACCCGCTCGACCAGGAACCTGAGGGCGCGCTCCGCCGCCTGCCGCGCCTCGGCCGCGCCGAAGGCCGCGGACAGGCTGTCGGCGGCCGCGGCCATGAGGCCCCCGAGGCCACCGGGGATGCCGCCGTCCATGCCGATGCGCACGAGAGCCAGAGCGGCCCGGCGCAGCCCATACGGGTCCTCCGAGCCGGTCGGCGCCCGCCCGGCGGCGAAGCCCCCGACCAGCTCCTCGGCGCGCAGGGCGAGCGCCACCAGCCGTCCTGCCCCTGGGGCCGGCAGAGCGTCCTCGGCGTCGCGCGGCCGCACGGCCTCCTCGAGCGCTCGCACGACGGCCTCGCCCTCGCCCGCGGCGCGGGCGTACAGCGCGCCCATCACGCCGGCGAGCTCGGGGAACTCCCCCACCATCTGGCTCGAGCGGTCGGCCAGCACGAGGTGCGCCGCCCGGACCACGTCGGGCGCGTCGCCGCCCAGGCGCCCGGCGATCGCCTCCACGCGGTCGGCCCGGTCGAGGAGGCTCCCCAGGCGGTCGCCCAGGTCCTGCCCGGCGAGGGCCGCGCGCAGCGCCTCGAGGCTCTGTGCCCGGTCGCGCTCGTAGAAGAACAGCGCGTCGGCCAGCCGGGCCGCAAGCACGCGCTCGTTGCCGTGGCGGACGAGGTCCAGGCGCTGGTCGTCGCCGTTTCGCACG
>JAKASY010000329.1 GCA_021817625.1 Bacillota bacterium
GTGTTGCCGTAGCCGTTTATCCAGCCGGCGATGATCACCCGGCCGGCCGCCGCCGCATGGATCGGCGTGTACATCGGCACGCCGATGTCGATGCCGGTGTGCAGCTCCCACTTGTGGGCAAACGGGTCGTACCAGTAGGCGAAGGGGTTGGTGATCGGCCCGTTGACCGGCCAGATGAAGGTCATGGACGCGATCGACGAACCGGTGCCGGGCGACTCCAGCGCCGTGATGGCGGCCGTCACTGCCTGCTGGTTGGCCTCGTCGGCACCGACCACCCGCTGCTGCTGGCCCTGGGCCTTGACCAGGGCGGTGACCTGACTCTGGACCAGAAGCTCCTCCTGGCTCAGCTGGGTCTGCTGGGCGGTGGCCTGGGAGAGCAGGGCGGTCAGCTGCGCCTTCTCGGCCACCAGTTGGCCCGACAGCTTGAGCAGCGTCTGGGCCTCCGCCTGGGCTTGGCGGATGACGTTCAGGTCACCCCCCACCAGCTGCTGCACCAGCTGCAGCCGGGTCAGGAAGTCGGAGAAACTCTGCGCCTGCATCAGGACCGCAAGAAAGCCGCCCATGCCCTGGATCTGCAGGCTCTGCAGGGCAGCGGTCACCTGGGTGCGGTCCAGGCTCAGCTTGGCGTTCGTGGCCTGATAGTCGGAGAGGGTCAGGGCCTGCTGGGCCTGGACCGCACTGACCTCGGCCGCCAGATAGGCGATGTGCGACCGCGAGGTCTGCATCTCGGCCTCAAGCACGACCAGGCGCTGGTCGGACTGCAGGAAGGCGCCGTGGATCTGGCTGAGCTTGTCCTTGGCCTGGTTCAGGGCCTGTTGGTCCTGGGCCAGCTGCTGCTGGATCACCTGCGCGGCGGTCACCCACGTGGGGAAGTTGCCGACATCGAAGGTGAAGTTCAGCTTCATGCTGCCCTTGGTCATCACGCCGTTCTCCATCTTGAAGCCGGCCTGGGCGAGGAGCTTCTTGGCCTCGGCCACGTTGGAGTGGTAGCCGTACTTGACGCTGTTCGGGTCGAAGCCGAAGATCGTCGGCGGCAGGGGGCTGTAGGCGGGGACGCCGTAGCCCTGCAGGGCGAGCTTGATGATGTCGCGCCGGTTGATGGCGAGGTTGATTGCCTTGCGCACGTTCAGGATGTCGAGCGCGGGCGTCTTGAAGTTCATCGTGATGTACAGGTTGAGGCCCTGGCCCAGCGCCTTGTAGAGTTTGAACTGCGGGTTGCCCTGGAAGCGGCTTAGGGAGGAGGGCAGGATGCCGCCGCCCTGGAGCTCGCCGCTGAGCAGACCGTTCACGACGGTGTTGTTGTTGGGCAGAAACTCCACGACCAGCTTCTGGAAGCGCACCGGGCCCCGGTTCTTGAAGAACGAGGGCGCCCAGTGGTAGTTCGGGTTGCGCACGAGGGTGACCGACTTGCCAGGGATGTACTGGGAGACCTCGAGGGCGCCGGTGCCGATCGGCTTGGAGGCGAAGTTGGCGCCCTCCTTCTTCACGGCGGTCGGGCTGATCGCCATGAGGTCCGGGTTGGCCAGGCCGGCGTTGAGGAACGGGGCGTACGGGGTCTTCAGGCTGATCTGCAGATTGTAGGTGCCGAGCACCTTGATCGACTTCACGGGCGTCAGGAGGGCGCCCGCGCTGTGACCGAGCTGGATGGCCCGGTTCAGGCTGAAGGCCATCGCCTGGGCGTTGAACGGCGTGCCGTCCTGAAACGTCACACCCCTGCGCAGGGTGAAGTCGTACACGAGGCCGTTCTTCGAGACGGTCCACGTCGTGGCGAGATCCGGGACGACCTTGAGGTTGTATGGGTTCACGGCCACCAGCGTGTCGCCGACCCAGCGCAGGATGGCGCCCGTGACCGCCGTTCCCGACTTGTCGGGGTCGAGCGTGTCGGGGGTGTCCGCCTCGGCGATGGTGATGGTGTTGATGGTTGGAGCTTGGCGGCGGGCGGCGGCGCGGACGGTCGCGGCCGATGCCGTGCCGGCAGCGGCGGAGCAGAGGAGCCCTGCCAGCGCGCCAGCGGTAATGGTCCAACCGAGAGCGGAACGGCGCATGAAGCGAGCCTCCCTTTTCTGGGTGCGGCGTCGTTGACTCTTGGGCACGCCGTCTGGAAGACTTCGTTCAGACCGCCCCGGATCCTCCCTTCAACCGCCGGCGACCGCTGTCTCCTGCGCACCGGGCCGCCCGCCTTGGCGTCTGGGCCGACTAGACGACGACCGTGTACGTGTGCGCCGGGGCGGCGGCAAGGAGCGGGCTCGGGCGCTCGCACGCGACGAGCCACAGGTCGTGGAGCGCGCGCGTGCAGGCGGCGTACAGAAGGCCGCGGTCGGCCGCGCCGTCGTAGCGCCCCGCCGAGGCGTCGTGCACGACGACGGCGTCGAACTCGAGGCCCTTCGCGAGGTAGCCGGGAAGGACGGCGACGCCGCGCTCAAGCGCGAGCGACGCGCGCGTGTACAGCCGTGGCTCGAGGTCGGCCGGCAGGGAGGCGGCCAGCACCCTGGCCGCGGCGGCCGTCTTGGTGATCACGGCAACGTTCGGGCAGCCGTCCGCACGCAACTGGCGCACGGCCGCCGCGGTGGCCGCCGCGAGGTCGGCGCGCGAGGCGGCGAGGGACAGCCGCGGCAGCTGGCCCGGGCGCTCGAACGCGGCCACGCTCTGCCCCTCGGGCAGCAGATGGCGCGTGTAGGCGACGATCTCCCGCGTCGGGCGGTAGCTGCGTCCGAGTCGGAGGAGGGCCACGTTGTCGACACCGTACGCCGCCTCGAGGGGGGCGAGGTCGAGAAGGGCGCCGCCGCCCACGTGCACGGCCTGGTTCGGGTCGCCGAGCAGCGTCATGCGGGCGAACGGAAACATGCGGCGCAGGAAGTCGAGCTGGCAGTGGGAGTAGTCCTGCGCCTCGTCGACCAGGACGTGGCGCACGGCGATGTTCGCGTGGCCGCCGCGCACGAGCTCCGTGAGGTAGAGAAGCGGCGTTGCGTCCTCGTACGCCACCTCGCCCCGGGCGAGCCGGGCCCGCGTCTGCCGCGTGGCGTCGTCCCACGCCGCAGGCCGCGGCGCGCCGGGAGCGAACAGCGTAGGGTCGTCGAGTAGCCCGAGATAGAGCGCGGCGGTGTCGACGAAGCGCATCTCCTCGACCCAGGCGCGCGCCGGCTGAAGCTCCCGCTCGACGATCGCCTGCGTGAGCATCGCGCGTTCGCGCCGATGGTAATCCGGCCCGGAAAGCTCGCGCTCGCCGCCGGACAGCTGTTCGTACACGGCCTGGTGCGTGTCGACGTCGACGAGGTCGAGCTCGGCCTCGGGCCACTCCGCCGCCGCCTCCTCGTTCGCGAGGATGCGGAGGCGGCGACGCAGGGCCTCGCGCATGCGCTGGACGCGGGTGGCCAAGGGGGCGCCGGCCGGCGTCCGGGCAAACTCGCCGGCGAGGTCGTCCACGTCGACGACCGTGCGGCCGCGAACCTGGAGAGGCCGAAACGCCATGCCCGCGCGTCCGAGACCCTCCACGTGGCGCGGGATCGCGGCGAGAAAGGCGGCCGACGCCTTGAACGCGATGGCCGCCCGCCGAGCGGCGAGTGCGGGCCTCGCCGGCGCGGTCAGCATGTGCTCGAGCTGGTCGTAGGGGTTCTCCACGCTAAACTCCGCGCCCAGCTGCCGCTCGAGGTGCTCCTGGAAGGTCACCTGGCGCATGCTGCGCTCGCCGAGTTCCGGCAGCACGGTCGAGACAAAGCTCGAGAACAGCGGGTTGGGGGAGAAGAGAACGATCTGGTCGGCGTCGAGCGCGTCGCGGTAGCGGTAGAGCAGGAAGGCGACGCGCTGCAGGGCGACCGACGTCTTGCCGCTGCCGGCGCTGCCCAGCACCACGACGAGGCGATGGGTCAGGTCGCGGATGGCGCCGTTCTGCTCGGCCTGGATGGTCGCGACGATGCTGCGCATGGCACTGCCGGTCCTTCGGCCGAGCGCCTCCATGAGAAGCGTGTCGCCGATCGTCAGGTCGCTGTCGACGGCGTTCTCAAGGCGCCCGGCCGCGACGATGAACTGGCGCTTGAGGCGCATCTCGCCGCCGACCGAGCCGGCGGGCGCCTCGTACGCGGCGCGGCCCGGCACCGCGTCGTAGTACAGGCTTGCGATCGGCGCGCGCCACCGCT
>JAKASY010000330.1 GCA_021817625.1 Bacillota bacterium
ATGCCGAGGGACCGCTGGATGCGGCGGATCTCGCCGCGCAGGGCTACGCGGATGCGCGCGTCCAGCGCCGACAGGGGCTCGTCCAGGAGGAGGACGTCCGGCTCGGGCGCCAGGGCGCGGGCCAGGGCGACGCGCTGCTGCTCGCCGCCGGAGAGCTGGTGCGCGTAGCGCCCGCCCTTCTCCCGGAGGCCGACCATCGCGAGTAGCTCGTCGACGCGCGCCTGCACCTGGGCGCCCGGCACGCGCCGGATGCGAAGGCCGAAGGCCACGTTCTGGGCGGCCGTCATGTTGGGGAACAGGGCGTAGGACTGGAACACCATGCCCATGTTCCGGCGCTGGGGCGGCAGGCCGGTGATGTCCGTGCCGCCTAGCAGGACGACGCCGGCGTCGGGCGTCTCGAACCCGGCCACGATGCGCAGCGTGGTGGTCTTGCCGCTTCCGCTCGGGCCGAGGAGGCTGACGAACTCGCCGCGCTCGATGCGCAGCGACACGTCGCGCACGGCGTGCACCTCGCCGAAGGTGCGCCGCACGTCGTGGATCTCCAGGTGGGCCACGCGCGGTTCCTCCCGTCGCGCCTGCCTGCCGAAGGCGTAGGGGAAGCCGGGCCACCTGTCCCCCGTGGGCCGGCAGCCGAACGCCGTTCACCTGCATGATCGGCGATGAACGTTAACCCCGTGTTAAGAGCTCGTTCGGAGGCCGAAGGCCGCGTGTCGCCCGGATCCGGTGGGCAGGGCAGACGCCTGCATGCACGACGCCCGTGCAGTCCTGGCGGCGCCATGATCATGATCACGGCCGTCGCCGCCGGCGCCGCCCCCAAGAGCGGCACGGCAGGCGGACCGGCGGCGCGCGGCCGGTACCGCGCCGGCTGGCTCGTCCCGTCCGCCGGCGCCGGGTACTCGCGCGTGCCGCTCTTAGCCGCTGCCTCCCCGCGTCCTGAGGTAGCGGTCCTCCGCGGCATAGTCGAAGAGCCGCGCGAAGAACGGGTCATCCGCCGCCGGCAGCGCCCAGCGCGGGTGCCCCGTCGACGCCAGCCGCACGAGCCAGTCGACCTCCGCCGCGACGGTCTCCCCGTACGTGCCGACCGGCCG
This sequence comes from Bacillota bacterium, assembly GCA_021817625.1. The sequence continues at coordinate 1,089 of JAKASY010000330.1, forward strand.
GTAGCCGAGCGCCGCGGCGGCCGAGGTGTCGAGGACGAGCGGCGACGGCGCGTCCCAGGGATGGCGGCCGACCGTGCCGGGCAGGGAGTCCTCCGCGAGCACCTCGTCGAACTCCCAGCCTAGGTACGCCGCCACCCGCCGCGACATCTCGAGGGCGGTCGGCGCGTCGGGGTCCGCGACGTTGAGCACGCGCTGGCCGGGAAGAGCGGCAACGCACTCGACCAGGGCGGCGATGTTGGCGGCGGCGCTGGGGTGGCCGACCCCGCGCCCGCCCCGCACCAGGACGACGGGGCGGCGGCGGTCGAGGACGCGCTTCACGAAGAACCACTCGCGCGGCCGCCGCGACCAGGCGCCGTGCACCTTCGAGGGCCTCAGGACGGTGACCGGCAGGCCGCTCTCGAGGAGCACGGCCTCGGCCGCCGCCTTGTTCGCACCGTAGCCCTCGGGCGAGTCGAACGGGGCGTCGCTCGGCGCCAGGGTGGGCTGGCCCTCGCGGATCGGGCCGTCGAACCGCGGCGCGCTGCGCGAGTTCGAGTGCCGTCCCTCCGCGTCGACGTAGACCGCCTTGCTGGAGATCATCACAGTCGCCCCGACGTCCCCCAGGAGCGGCAGCAGGGCCTCGGCCTGACGGGCGGTGTAGCAGGCGCAGTCGACGACCAGGTGTGCGCCGCCGCCCAGGAGGGCACGCATGCCCTCGCCGTCGTCGCGCGCCACCGGCGCGAACGATGCCCCCGGCAGGTCCGGCGGCCGGTGGGCGGGGTCCCGCCCCGTCAGCTCGACCCGCCAGCCAAGGTCCAGGAGGCGGCGGGCGACGGCGTAGCCAATCGCGCCCGTGCCGCCGAGGATGAGCGCCCGCTTCACGCTGCTGGCCTCCTCTCTCTGCTCTCTGCGCCGTGCGCACCGGCATGGCAGCGTGCCTGAGGTCCGGGGTCACGGCCGCGATGCCGCTGCCCTGGTGCGTGCGTGTCGCGGTGCCTGTCGCACACCGTGAGGGCACGCAAGTTGCGGGCCTGATCGCCGCCGGCCGGGGCGGCCGCCGGCTACCCTAGCGCGGCGTCCTGCGGCCTTTTCGGGACCGCTGCGCTCGCACTCGCGAGCATGCCAGTTGACGGGCGCGCTCAGGGTCGCAAGTCTGGGGGCGAGGTCCGCTCGCCAGCCGGCTGACGTCGTCCCGCACCCGCGCCCTCTTCCAGGAGGCCGCGGGCCACGGCCAGGGCCGCGTCCTGAAGCTCGGTCTCGTCGGCGCCCAGCTCCTCGGGCGACTCCAGGCTACCCATGATGATCGCCGTCACGGCCAGGCGCGCCCGCAGGCGCGCCTCGACGTCGCCACCGTCGTCGAACAGGGAGAACAGCACGCGGCCGCGCTCGCGCAGACGGCTGCCGGCCTCGAGCCGGCGCAGGGCGGCGCGGTTCTCGTTCAGCACGCGAGCGAGCGGCCGCCAGCGGCCGCGCACCAGGGCGACAAGCCGCCCGAGCGCCTCGTCGCGGCGGGCGGCCGAGAGCGGCTGGGCGCGCACCCAGCCGGCAAGCTCGTCGATCTCGGCCGCCAGATCCTCGACGACGCTGCCGAGGATCTCCTCCTTGGTCTTGAAGTGGTAGTACAGGGCGGCCTTGGTCACCCCCAAGCGCGCGGCGATCTCGCGCATGGAGGCATCGTCGTAGCCACGCTCGGCGAAGAGCTCGAGGGCGACCTCCTGGATGCGCTCGCGCGTGTCGCCGCGCCGTGCAGGCATCGCCGTCCCCCCTTCAGGCCTGGCGATTGAAGGCGGCGCCCGCGGCGGTGAGGAGGACGGCCGCAAACGCCGCCACGAGGGCGACCTCCTGACCGAGGGTCATCACGTGGCCGAGCACCCTGACGCCGAGCCCGGCCGACGTGCCAAGGAAGATCTGGCGGATCGCGTCGACGCCGTACGTGAGCGGGTTCACCTTCGAGATGAACGCCATCCAGCCCGGGACGTTGTTCGTCGGGAAGAAGACGCCGGCGAGGAAGATGAGCGGGAAGATGATCACCTGGACCAGGAGCTGGAACCCCTGCTGGGACTCCATGAACGCCGCGATGAGGATGCCCAGGCAGGACAGGCCAAGGGCCAGCAGGACGACGACCGGGGCGAGCTCGAGAAGCAGATGGACGCTCAGGGCGACGCCGACGACCGGCGCCAGTACCAGGAGGACAAGGGCCTGGATGAGAGCGATCACGCTACCGCCGATCGCCTTGCCCAGGACGATGCCGATGCGGGAGATCGGCGCCACGAGGATCTCCTTGAGGAAGCCGAACTCCTTGTCGGCGACGACCGAGATGCCCGAGAACAGCGAGTTCATGAGCACCGTCATGGCGACGATGCCAGGAAACATGAACTGGATGTAGTCGACGCCGGGCGCGAGCGCGCCGATGGTCTTCGAGAAGCCGGCGCCGAAGATGACGAGGAACAGGAGCGGCATGGCGAAACTGGACACCATGCGGCTACGGTCCGCCACGAACCTCAGGATCTCGCGATAGGCGACCACCCACACGCCCCGCCAGGTCTCATCCATCACGCCCATCCCCGGCGGCCCATGTTGGCCAGCATCTGGTCTTTGGCGTCGAGCTCGCTGTCGCGGATCTCGTGTCCGGTCAGGTGGAGGAAGACGTCCTCAAGCGTCGGCCGCCGCAGGCCGATCGAGGTGAGCGGCTGGCCAAAGCCGCGCACGAAGTCGGGCAGGAACGTCTCACCCCCACGCACGTGGAACCGCACCTGGCCGTCCTGCTCGACGGCGTCGACGCCGAACCCCTCCCTCGCCTCGCGCGCCGCTGCCGCCAGGTCGGGCGACGTGAGCGTGATGAGGTCGCCGCCCAGAGCGTCCTTCAATCCGTCGGGGCTGTCGATGGCGACGATCTGGCCGTGGTCGATGACCGCGATGCGGGCGCAGTTCTCGGCCTCGTCCATGTAGTGCGTCGTAAGGAAGATCGTCAGGTTCTCCTTCGCCCGCAGCGCGTTCAGGTACTCCCAGATGTGCTGGCGGGTCTGCGGGTCGAGGCCGAGCGTCGGCTCGTCGAGGAACAGAG
>JAKASY010000331.1 GCA_021817625.1 Bacillota bacterium
GTCCCAGGCGTACGCCGGCCGGCTCGAAGGGCGGGCCGTCGTGATCCGCTTCGGCCGATACGCCAAGGACTTCGCCAAGGACCGCATCATGGGCGAGCTGGCCGCCGGGCGCCTGCCGGTGCCGCGCGTGCTCGACGTCGGCCCGACGCCGTGGGGCCACTACGCGGTGTCGGAGCGGGCCCGCGGCGTCATGCTCGACGACCTCGACGAGGCGGCGATGCGCGCCGCCCTGCCGAGGCTCGTCGACGCTCTGGCGGCGCTGCGCGACGTGGGCGTCCCGGGCGCGCGAGGCTTCGGCCTGTGGGCGCCGGACGGAGCAGCCCCCCACACGAGCTGGCGTGCGTTTCTCCTTAGCGTCGCCGAGGAGCGCGAGCGCACCGCCGGCTGGCGGGTGGAGCTTGCGCAGGCGCCCGACGCGGCACGCGCCTTCGAGCGCGGCCTGCGGACCCTGGAGCGCGTCGCGGCCGAGCTGCCGGAGCGGCGGGAGATCATCCACGCGGACCTCCTGAACCGAAATGTGCTCGTTCGCGGCCCGGCCTTGGGCGCCATCCTCGACTGGGGCAACGCGCTCTACGGCGACTGCCTGTACGACCAGGCATGGCTCGTGTTCTGGTGGCCCTGGTACCCGCGCTGGCGGGGCATCGACGTGCGGCGGGCACTCGCGCGCGAGCGCCGCCGCGCTGGCCAGGAGGAGCCCGACAGCGCGCGGCGCCTCGCGTGCTACGGCCTTCACATCGGCCTCGACGCCATCACCTACAACGCCTTCAAGCGCCGTCGGCAGGAGCTCACGCGCATTGCGCGCAGGACGGCGGCGATCGCGCGTTGCCTGGACGCCGGCTCGCCCTGACGCGGCTGCGCGCAGGGACGCGTCGGACCGCGCCGAAGGAGGACGCGTCGCACGTGCGCGCGCCCTCCATCCTGCGCAAGAGGTGATGTCGTGAAGACCTACCGCGTCGGCATCGTCGGCATGGGCTTTGGCCAGAAGGTTCACGCCCCCGGCATCTTCCACCACGACCGGTTCGAGCTCGTCGCCGTGGCGGGTGCGCGCCCTGGAAGCGCCGCCGGCCTCGCCAAGGCGACCGGTGCCCGCGCCTACGACGACTGGCGCGCGCTCGTGGACGACGCCGAGGTGGACGTCATCTCCATCGCCACCGCACCCCACCTGCACGCACGCGTGGCGCTCGCGGCCATCGCGCGCGGCCGCAGCATCCTGCTCGAGAAGCCGACCGCGCTCGACGCGGCCGAGGCAGGGCAAATCGTCGAGGCCGCTCGGGCGGCGGGGGTGTTCGGCGCGATCGTGCACGAGTTCCGCTTCCGGCCGGAGCGCCTGGCCGTGCGCGAAGCGGTGCGGGCGGGGACGCTCGGCCGCGTGCTCGCCGTCCACGTGACCACCCACAACGCGTCGCTCGCGGCCTTGGCGCGGGCGCCGATCAACTGGCTGTTCCGAGCGGAGACGGGCGGCGGCTACCTGGGAGCGATCGCGTCGCACACCGTCGACACCTTGCAGTGGTGGGCAGGGGAGGAGATCGTGCGGGTGTGGGCGGACCTTCGCGCCGCCGTGCCGGTGCGGCCGAGCGCCGAGGGCGGGGAGGAGCGCGCGAGCGCCGAGGACAGCTTCGTGGTCGTCTTCCACTTCGCCTCGGGCGCGGTCGGCACGATCGTCTTCTCGACGGCGGGGGCCGGCTTTGGCGAGCGCTGGGAGGTCCTGGGCGAGCGAGGGGCCGTACGCGTCGAGGGAGGGCGCGTGCTCTTGGCCGAAGCAGGCCAGGCACAGGAGGAGCGCGAGCTTCGCCTGGGGCAGGCGCTGCCCGAGGCACCCGCCGTGCCGGGCGCCGCGCCCGACCCGCGCACGCCGCCCTTCCTGCGTCTGCTCGACCGCTACGCGCGTGCCCTGGACGGCGACACCGCCGCGCGCTCGGAGCTGGCGACGCTCGAACAGGGGCTGCGCGTTCAGCGCGTGCTGGACGGCGCGCGCCTCGCGGCCCGTACGGGCGCGTCGGTCCGCATCCTTCCGTAGGCGGGTCTGGCCGAGGGCGCGACGGCGAGGCTGGCGCGCCCTTGCGCGCATGGCCACACGACTGCGGCGTGGCCGCCCTGTGGTACAACATGCTCCAGGGAAAGGAGGGCTCAAGGTGGCGAGCGGAGCGCGCGGTCTCTCGGGCCGGGGACGTTCGATCCTTGTCGGGGCCACGCCCTACGGCGTGTCCGCCGCCGCCCTGGCCCTTGTCACGGCCCTCCTGACGCGCACGGTGGGTCGCGCCGATCCGGCGGACGCGGCCCTCACCTACCTGCTGGTCGTGCTCGCCGCCTCCACGGTCGAGAGCCTATGGCTCGGCCTTTCGACCGCCGTGCTCGCCACCTTCCTGCTCAACTACTTCTTCCTGCCCCCGGTCGGCACGCTCACGATCGCCGACCCGGCCAACTGGTTCGCCCTCGTGGCGTTTCTCGTGACGGCGGCGGTCACAAGCCAGCTGGTCGCGCGAGCGCGGCTCGGCCGCCGCCAGGCCGAGGAGCGCGAGCGCATGACAGGCGCGCTCCTCGCGCTGAGCGACGCGGTCGCCACCTCGCTCGCGCGTCTGCCGTCCCTCGCGCCCAAGGCGCTGGCCGACGCGCTGAGCCAGGCCCTGGCGCGCGGCGCCTCCGCGTCGGCCTGCCTCGTGGACGTGCGAAAGCCTGTCGAGGCGCGGGCCGTGGCGGGCGACGAGGAGCTCTTGAGCGCGGAGGCCCTCGCGGCGGGCGAGGTCGCGGCGCCGAGCCGGGCCGAGCGGTTCGCGGACATCGGCGAGATGGATGCGACGTGGGTGGTGCCGCTCGGGCCCGGCGGGGAGGTAGAGGGCCTGCTCGCCATGGCCGTGCCGGCCGGCGGCACGGCCGACAACCGGCCGGCGATCGAGGCCACCGGGCGCCTCGCCAGCCTGGCCATGGAGCGGGCCTGGCTCGCGGGGCAGGCGGCGAAGGCGGAGGCCGCCCGCCAGAGCGAGGAGTTCAAGTCCGTCCTCCTGTCGGGCGTCTCGCACGAGCTGCGCACGCCGCTCTCGACCATCCGCCTCGCGGCCACCGCCCTGCAGCGGCCCGAGGTGTGGCGAGACGGCGAGGCGCGGGCCGAGCTTCTCGACAGCCTGGACCAGGAGGCCGCCCGGCTCAACGCGCGCATCGGCAGCCTCCTGGCCATGTCGCGCGTCGAGTCGGGCTCCCTCGTCCTTGACGTGGCGGAGGTGGACAGCGCCGAGGTGGTGGCCGCCGCCCTGCGCCACCTCGGCCCGAGCGCCGAGGCCGACCGGCTGCGCATCCGGCTGGCGGACGGCCTCGCGCCCGTGCGGGCGGACGTGGCCCTCATGGGCGTGGCGCTCGCGAACCTGGTCGACAACGCCCTCAAGTACGGGCCCGCGCACGCGCCCGTGGAGGTCAGCACCGAGAGCTGCGAAAACGGCCGGCGCGTGCGCCTGATGGTCGCGGACCGGGGGCCGGGCCTGGCACCAGCAGAGGCGGAGCGCGTGTTCGAGCGCTTCTACCGCGACCCCGCGGCGCGGCGGGGGCGGGCGCCCGGCAGCGGCCTGGGGCTATCGATCGCGCGCGCCCTCACCGAGGCGCACGGCGGCTCCGCCGTCTGGCGGGCGCGCGCCGGAGGCGGCAGCGTGTTCGCCCTGGAGCTTCCCTGCTCGGATGCGGCGAGGGAGGCGTAGGTGGCGCGCATCCTCGTGGTCGACGACGAGCCGCAGATCCGGCGCGCGCTGCGCGCCGCCCTCGCGGCGCAGGACCACGAGGTGGTGGTGGCCGCGACGGGGGAGGAGGCCCTGGACCAGCTGGCCCTGGGCCCGATGGACCTCGTCATTCTCGATCTCGGCCTGCCGGACGTCGACGGCGGTGAGGTGTGCGCGCGCCTGCGCGAGTGGTCCCAGGTGCCGGTCATCGTCCTCTCCGTGCGCGACGACGAGCGCAGCAAGGTGCTCGCCCTCGACCGCGGCGCCGACGACTACCTGGTGAAGCCCTTCGGCGCGGCGGAGCTCCTGGCGCGCGTGCGGGCGCACCTGCGGCGGGCGCGCGACGAGGTGGCGCCGCCGCGCATCCAGAGCGGCGCGCTCATGATCGACCTCGCGCGCCGGCGCGTGGAGGTGGATGGCCGGGAGGTCC
>JAKASY010000332.1 GCA_021817625.1 Bacillota bacterium
ACACGGCAACGCCGGCCGGCGTCGCCTCGTACATGAGCTCGAAGCAGCCCATGCGCAGGATGGCCCGATCCACGGCCGCCATGCGGTGCGGCCCCCAGGCCGGCGCCAGTCCGTCCAGGAGCGCGTCGATCACGTCCGCGTGCTCGACCACGCCCGCCACAAGAAGGCGCGCGAAGCGCGCAGCCTCACCCGTGGTCGCGTCGGCGATCACCTGCGCGGCTGCCGGCGGGCCCGCCGCCGCCGCCTCGCCCGCCTCGCCGCCCGCGTCATCCTCCGCCGCCTCGCGGCCGGTCGGCGCCGCCTCCATGCGCATCGCCTCGTCCACGAGCGCCGCCGCCTCGCCACCACCGCGCGCGTCCCACATATAGAGCGCCTTCATCGCCCAACGCCGCCCACGCCGACGCTCGCGCAACTCCGCCTCGAGCATGCCTCTACTCCTTCGGATCTCCCTCGCCCGGCGCCACCTCGACGCCCGTGACATGGACGTTCACCGCCCGCACCACGAGCCCGGTCATGCGCTCCACAGCCGCGCGCACGTTTTCCTGCACCTGCGCCGCCACCTCGGGGATGCGCACGCCGTAGCGCACCGTGAGCGTTAGGTCGATGACGGCCTCCTCCGGCCCGATCTCCACCCGCACCCCCTTCTGGGGGTTGCGCCGGCCGAGCATCTCGGTCAGCCCGCCCACGAGCCCGCCGGTCATGGCCACGACGCCGTCCACCTCCGTGGCCGCGATCGCCGCCACCGTGGAGACGACCTCGTCCGAGATGCGCACCACGGCCCGCGCCGGGTCGGTCGGTCGCGTGTCGTCCCCCGCCATCCTACCACCACCTTCGACGCTAGCCTCTCCGCCTAGGCGTCGGCTGCGGCGCCGCCGGCCCGAACGGCGCGCGGCCGCCCTGCCACCACGTCCTCCAGGAACTCTATGTCCACCTCGCCCGCGACGAATGCCGGGTCGGCGAGGATGCGCTCGTGCAGGCCGATCGTCGTCTCCACGCCCTCCACGCGGAACTCGGCGAGCGCCCGCCGCATGCGGCTCAGCGCCTCCGCGCGGTCGCGTCCGTGCACGATCACCTTGGCGAGCAGCGAGTCATAGAACGGCGACACGCTGTCGCCCGCCTGGACGCCCTGGTCCACCCGCACGCCGGGCCCCGCGGGCACGTCGAAGCGCGTGATCGCGCCAGGCGACGGGCGGAAGTCCCGGGCGGGATCCTCGGCGTTGATCCGGCACTCGATCGCCCAGCCCCGCATCTGCACGCCCTCGGGGTCGAACGACAGGGGGTCCCCGGCGGCCACGCGGAGCTGCTCTTTCACGATGTCGATGCCGGTGACGAGCTCGGTGCAGGGATGCTCCACCTGCACGCGCGTGTTCATCTCGATGAAGTAGAAGCTGCCGTCGCGGTCGAGGAGGAACTCCACCGTGCCGGCGCCGACGTAGTCGACGGCCCGGGCGACGGCGACCGCCGCCTCCTCCATCCGCCGCCTGAGCGCCGTGTCCAGGGGCACCGCCGGCGCCTCCTCCAGGAGCTTCTGGCGCCGCCTCTGGAGGGAGGACTCGCGCTCGCCGAGGGCGGCCACGTGGCCGTGCCGGTCCGCGAGCACCTGGATCTCGATGTGGCGCGGCCGGTCCAGAAAGCGCTCCATGTACAGGTTTCCGCTCCCGAACGAAGCCTGGGCCTCGCGCGCCGCGCGCTCGATCGCCTCGTCCAGCTCGCCGAGATCGCGCACCACGCGGATCCCCCGGCCGCCGCCGCCGGCGCTGGCCTTGACGAGGACGGGCAGGCCCACGCGCTCGGCCAGCGCGCGCGCCTCGTCGGTTGAGGCGAGGGCGCCCTCGCTTCCGGGGATGACGGGGCAGCCCGCCGCGCGCGCGGTCTCCCGCGCCGCCGCCTTCTCGCCCATGCGACGGATGGCGTCGGCGGACGGACCGACGAACGTGATGCCCCATAGCTCGCACAGGCTCGGCAGGTTCGGGTTCTCGCTGAGGAAGCCGTACCCGGGGTGGAGGGCGTCCACGGAGGCCTGGCTGGCCGCATTCATGATGGCCGGCAGCGAGAGGTAGCTCTGGCGCGCCGACGCGGGGCCGATCGCCACGGCCTCATCGGCCAGGCGCACCGGCATGGAGCCGGCGTCGGCCTCCGAGTACACCGCCACGGTCGTGATGCCGAGCTCGCGCGCGGCCCGGATCACCCGCACCGCGATCTCGCCCCGGTTGGCCACCAGCAGCCGCCTGATCAATGCCCAGACCCCCTCGCGCACGGGGGCGCCCGGGCACGGCCCGGGCGCGAAGCCCTGTTCGTCGCTAGGTTCGCCCAGCCGCTGGCCAACCCCTGCGCGTCAGGCGCGCGGTCGGATGAGCACGTGCTCGGGCGCGATGCCGGCCAGGTTCCACAGGTCGGTGCCGATGCGACGGGCGGCGTTCACGCTCATGGCCGCGGCCGGTACGACGACCATTGCGCCGCCGCCCGAGATCACCACGGCGGAGTTCGCGAAGCCCTGGCCGGCCAGCACCGACTCCACCTCCGTCTCCTCGCGCGCCGCCCGCGCCACCGCCGTCAGGTCGACGGCCGCCCGCTCGCGGTCATTCGCCGACACCTGGGTGTTCTGCGCGATCGTGCGCAAGAGCGCCTCCTCCTGGGCCTCGGCACGCTTGCGGGCGAGCCGGAAGAGGATGTAGTAGCCACCGCTCGACGCGCTGGTCGTCTTCGGCGCAGCCACCTGCGGCACCGGCCCCAGCTCGCGCCCGCGCGTGCGCACGACGAACGCGACGGCCGCCGCGGCCACGAGCGCGAACAGCAGCAGCCGCAGGAGCCTGCCGAGGATCTGCCGTCCCGCAGTCATCTAGGAACCCCCCCTTCGTCCGGGCAGCACGATCACCTGATTGGCCCCAAGGCCGAGGAGGGTCTCCACGCCCTGGGTGAGCTCGGCCCGCACCATCGGATCCACCGCTCCCGGCGCCACCACGAGCGCGCCGATGATCGGGGCGGCCGCCTCGCCGGTCGAGACCGGAACCTGGCCGCGTCCGTAGGCGAGCGCCTCGTCCAGGCTCGACGAGACGGTGCCGCCCTGGCGGTCCCGGGTCGTGGACAGGTTACGGACCAAGAGCTGGCTTGGGCTGCGCGACACCGTGATCGCCACCGAAACCGAACCGGCCCCCCGCACCTGGTCGAGGACCGCCGCGACCGATTGGTCCAGCATGGCCTCGTAGGACAGCACCGGGTCGGCTGGCGCACCCGTCGCCGCCGCGGGCGGCCGTGCGCCCGCCCCGGCGTGCCGCGGCGGCGTCGCGCTCGCCTTTGGCGGCCGCGCGCCGGGCGTCGTGGCCGTGTTGAACAGCCCAGACACCACCACGAGGAGCACTCCCGCCAAGGCGAGGCCGAGCAGCGCCCGACCGCGCCCGTCCGAGAGGCCCCGGATCGCCCGCCGGAGGGGCGTCTCCCGCCCGCCGGTCACCCTCGCCACCGTCATCGCCCCCTTTCCCCCACCGTGTATCCGACCTCAAGGCGACGGGCCGGAGGACGGCCGGCCGAGGCGGACGTGCACCACGGCCGGGTCGAGGCCGAGGCTTCGGGCGACCGCCGCCCCGACGCCCCTCGCCAGCGCCGCGCCGTTGCGCGCCGCCTCGCGCGTCGGGACCACCCCGAGCGCCAGGGCCGTGACCCGGCCGTACGCGGCGCCCGTGCGGCCCACGCTGGCGCGCGCGGTGGCGGAGGCCACGCCGGGCACCGACCGTGCGCGCGCGGCCGCGGCCTGGGCCACCTGGCGCGCGAAGAGGCCAGCGACCAGGGCCGGCTCGCTTGCCCCGGGCGCCGACTCGGCGGCGAGCACGCCGGCGAGGGAGCGCGCGGAGGCGCCTGGCAGGGCGGCGACGCCACCGGCGACCACGCTGCGCACCAGCCCGAGTACGGGCGAGACCACGGCCGTCAGGAGAACCAGGCCGACGATCAGGCGCACGTAGCCTTCGGTCTGGCGAGAGGGCAGAAGGAGCTCCACCAAGAGGCCGAAGAGGGCCAGCGCCACCAGGCTGCGCCCCCAGTGCGACAGCGCCCCGCTCACGGCAGCACCCCCGAGCTTCCCGCCGACAAGAGCGCGCCCAGGGCGATCAGGCACATCCTGTCCA
>JAKASY010000333.1 GCA_021817625.1 Bacillota bacterium
GCCGCGCAGCGACACCGACATCCTGACCGACGTCACGCCCGCGCATGCGGCGGCCGCCGCCCTCAGGGGCGTGCCGGAGCCGGTCGTGGCGTGCGGGCACACGCACATGGCCTACGACCGCATGGTGCGCGGGTGGCGTGTGCTGAACGCCGGCAGCGTCGGCATGCCGTACGGCGAGGCGGGCGCCCACTGGCTTTGGCTCGGGCCCGCACCCCGGCTCATGCGGACGCCCTACGACCTGGGCGAGGCCGCGCGGCGCATCGCCTCCGAGAGCGCCTGGCCGGGCGCCGCGGCCTTCGCGCGGGAGAACGTGCTGACGCGGCCCTCGCGCGCGCAGGCCACGGCGTTCTTTGAGCGGCTGGCGGGGCGCTGACGCGAGGGACGACTAGGCTCAGTTGTAGACGACGCGCGGGTCGAGAAAGGCGTACACGAGGTCCACCACGACGTTCAGGACGATGATCGCCGCCGTCGTCACCAGGGTGACCGACTCGATCACGGGGATGTCCGACTGGGAGATCGCCGTGTAGGCCAGGTTGCCGACGCCGACGATGCTGAACACGCTCTCCAGGACGACCAGGCCGCCCATCAGGTTGCCGAGGTCGGCGCCGAGCTGGGTGACGAACGGCAGCAGCCCCACGCGCGCGATGTGGCGGAGGAGCACGGCCGTCTCTCCCACGCCCTTCGCGCGCGCCGTCCGCACGTGGTCGGCCTCGCGCACCTCGGCCAACGTGGCCATGAGGAGGCGGGCGTAGGTGGCCGACCCCGTGAGGCCGACGGACACCGCCGGCAGTACATAGCCCAGGATGCCGCCGCCCGCGAGCGGGAACCAGCCGAGCTTGAACGCGAATACGTACAGGAGGATGAGGCCGACCCAGAAGAGCGGCACCGACATCAGCACGAGCGTCACGTTCTCCAGCACCGACGCCAGCGTGGGGTGGCGCCGGCTCGTGAGCATGAGACCGATCGGCACGCCGATGGCCAGCTCGGCCGCCACGGCCAGGATGGCCAGGATGGCGGTCCGCGGCCAGGCGGCGGCGATGAGGCCGCCCACGGGCTCCTCCTGCGCGTAGGAGAAGCCGAGGTTGCCGTGCAGGCCGTGCCACAGGAACAGCCCGTACTGCGTCCACAGCGGTTGGTCGAGGCCCATCGTGTGGCGGAGCTCGGCCACCGCCGAGGCGGTGGCGTGGATGCCCAGGATGAGCCGCGCAGGGTCGGCTGGCACGATCGACACCATGAGGAAGGTCATGGCGTCGACCGCGAGGATGAGGAACGCGGCAAGCGCCAGTCGCCGCACCAGAAATGCCGTCATAGCCTCTCCTCCCCCCGCTCAGCGCGCACGGTGGCGCCCCATCGGGTCGATGGCCAGGCGCAGGCCGTCGCCCAGGTAGTTGAAGCCCAACGTGGTGAGGGCCAGCGCCGTTCCCGGCAGCACGATCAGCCAGGGCGCCACCTGGTAGTAGGCGAGGCCCTGCGCGGTCATGGACCCCCAGTCGGCGGCCGGCGGCGGCACGCCGATGCCGAGGAAGCTGAGGGAGGCGGCCGTAAGGATGTTCGTCGCCACCTGCAGGGTGGAGTACGTGAGGGCCACCGGGAACACGGCGGGCAGGACGTGGCGCCACAGGATGCCGGCGTGGCTCGCGCCGAGGGCGCGTGCGGCGTCGACGTACGGCCGGCGGACGACTTCGAGCGTCTGGCTGCGCGCCACGCGGGCCAGCACCGGCCAGGTGAAGAAGGCGATGGTGCCGACCACCGTGAGGACGCTTGGGCGCATGAGCGACGCGAGGAGGATCACGGCCAGGAGGAGCGGCAGGGCCATGATCACATCCACCACGCGCATGAGGAGCGTCTCGGCGAGCCCGCCGAAGTAGCCGCTGGTGATGCCGACCAGCATGCCAGCCACAAGCGCCCCGCCGGTGGACAGCGTGCCGACCAGGAGCGAGGTGCGCGACCCGTAGAGCAGGCGGCTCAGCTCGTCGCGCCCCACCTGGTCGGTGCCCAGGACGAAGGGCATGTGGAACATCGGCGGGATGGGCGCGCCGGCCAGCGTGAGGCCGTTCGCAAGCACCAGGTTGGGCGGGTGCGGCGAGAGGAGCGGCGCGACGACGGCGACGGCGACGAGGAGGAGGACGATGGCGGCGCCGACGACGGCTCGCGGCTGGCGCGCGAACAACAGCCAGAACTGGGGGCCGCGGGCGGGCGCGACGCCGGAATCCTCCACCGGCGCGGGCGGGACGGGTGCCGACGGGCCGCCCGTCGCGGGCGCGCCGGCCTCTTCGCCAGCCTCGGGACCCGAGGGCTCTCTCGCCTTCGCTGGAGCAGGGGCCGCGCCGGGTGCAGGCGTCCCTGGGGGCCCTTCCGGCTCCGGCGGCGTGGGGGTTTCCGTAGACAGGGGCCTCACCTTCCCTACCGTGCCGACGGCGAGGACGGCAAGGCCCGCCGGGGCCAGCCCGACGGGCCTTGCGCCCTCATGCCGCTAGCTCTTGCTGATGACGTCGAGGTTGAGCGGCAGGTTCGGGTTCAGGTAGTCCTCGAGATCCTTGCTCGGGCTCGGGGAGAGGTGGCTCGAGATCAGGGCGTCCTGCACCGGGAACCAGCCGAACAGCCACGGCGCCTGCTGGACGGCGATCTGGTCCGCCTGCTCGTACAGCTTGTAGCGCGCCGCGTTCTGGGTCGCCGGCATCGCGTTCGCCTTGCGCTCGAGGGCGGCGAACTTGTTGTTCACCCAGTTGGCGAAGTTGCCGTTGCCGTTGATGCCCGACGGGTCGAGCATGTAGTAGAGGAAGTCCTGCGGGTCCGGGTAGTCCTCGGTCCAGTACTCGAAGCCCATCGGGATCTTGTTGGCGCTCATGCCCGACTCGTACGTGGCAAGGGTCATAGTCTTGAGCGTCACCTTGATACCGACCTGGCCGAGCTCGCTGGCGATGACCTGGGCGGGGTTCAGGTAGTTCGGGTCGCTCGGCGTCCAGAACGTGACGCTGAACCCGTTCTTGTACCCCGCCTTGGCGAGAAGCTCCTTGGCCTTCGCCGGGTTGTACGGGTAGCCCTTGATCGACGGCTGGTAGCCGGGCATGCCGGGCGGCAGGACCTGCGTCGCCGCCAGACCGCGTCCGTTGAACGTGCGAAGAAGGGCGATCTTGCTAACCGCGTAGTTGATGGCCTGGCGCACGAGAACGTTCTTGAAGGCCGGCACGAGCTGCTCGTTCAGGAAGACGAAGCTGATACCCACGACGGGCGCCCGGTGGTACTGCGCCTTGAGCGCCGGGTTGGCCATGGCCGCGAGGTAGTCGGCCGAGGGGAGCTCGAACTGCATGGCGGCAGGGAAGACGTCGAGCTGGCCGCGCTCGAACTCGAGCAGGCCGGTCTCAGCGCTCAGGTTGAAGTACATGTTGACCTTGGCGAGCTTGGGCTTGGGTCCCCAGTAGTGCGGGTTGGGCACCAGGGTCAGCGAGTGCTCCGGCGTGTAGGCCGAGACCATGAACGCGCCGGTGCCGACCGGGTGGTTCGTGTACGACTGGCCGTACTTGGCCACGACCGCCGGGTCGGGGATGGCGCCGATCGACGGCAGCGCGAGGACGTTCAGGAAGAAGCCCTGGGGCTCGGTGAGCTGGATGTCGACGGTGTACGGGTCGGGCGCGGTGATGCCCTTGGGCACGCCGGTCGGCTTCTTCTGGAAAGCGCTGTAGCCCTCGACGGCCGACAGGGCGAAGCCGTAGGGGTCGGCGGTCTTCGGCGTCATGTCGCGCACGAGCGCGTCCACCACGTCGGTGGCGTTGAACGGGTCGCCGTTCGAGAACACCACGCCATGCCGCAGGTGCAGAATGTAAAGCTTGCCGCCGTCCTTGATGTCCCATGAGGCGACAAGGTCGGGGACGATCTTGGATTGGTGGTTGTAGGTGAGCAGCGTGTTGTAGATGGCGCTGATCGGCACCGCGGACTGGGTGTCCGCCTGCTGCGTGGGGTCGAGGGAATGGATGTCGGAGGTGAAGCCGAGGTTGAGGACGCCGCTCGGGCCCATGCCCTGGGCCTGGGCCGAGGCGCCGACCACCGCGGAAAGCAGCGCCGCGGCGGATGCGGCGGTCGCCAAGGTGCGGGCGAGCCGACGCGA
>JAKASY010000334.1 GCA_021817625.1 Bacillota bacterium
CGTCGGCGCCTGGGAGCTACGCTCCTAGACACCGCCCTCGGGGGTGATGGCGCAGTTGGCAGCGGACGCCGGCTCGCACCGTCTCCGGCTCGCTTGGCCCGCCTAGGCCCCGCGCGTCCCCGTCGTCGGTTTTCGTCATGGCCTTGTGGTATGGCTGGACGATAGCAAACGCGCGCTGCGCGGTCAACGCGCTCCTTCGGCCGCGGCCGCCCCGCGTCCGGCCACCCGCCACACGGCGGTCTGGTCGAGCTCGCCGAGGCCTTGCGCCACCGCCGACCACATGAGCTCGATGCCGGCCGCCGAGAGCGGCAACGGGCAGTCGGAGGCGTGGGCGAGCTCGAGCGCGAGCGTGAAGTCCTTGAGCCGGTTGCGCACGGAGAAGCCAGGCTCGGTGCGCCCGCTGCCTAGGCGGTCAAGGAGGATCTCGGCCGAGCGCGACTGCGACGTGGTCTCACCCAGCATGCCCAGGACCGTCGCGCCCGAGAGGCCCGCGGCGTGCGCGAGCGCGACGCCCTCGGCCGCCGCCAGGAGGTTCAGGCCACCTACGAGGTTCTGGATGAGCTTGACCGCCTGGCCGCTGCCCGCCGGCCCGACGCGGTGCACGCGCCGCCCGATCGCCTCGAACAGGGGCTGGGCGCGGTCGAGCGCCGCATCATCCCCGGACGCGAAGATCGTCAGCGTGCCCTGCGCGGCGCCGGCTTCCCCACCGGTGATCGGCGCGTCCACGAATACCGCCGGGTGCGTCTGGCACGCGGCCGCGAGGGCGCGCGCCGCGGCCGGCCCGATGGTCGACAAGTCGATCGCGAGCGCGCCGGGCGGTAGCGCGGCGAGCGCTCCCTCCTGGCCCAGCCAGACGGCGCGCATCGCCGCGGCGTCGGTCACGCAGGACATCACGGCGTCCATGCCCATCGCCGCCTCGGCCGGCGTGCGGGCGGCCTCCGCGCCGGCCGCGACCAGGGGCTCGACGCGGGCGGCCGTGCGGTTGTACACCCGCACCTCGTGGCCGGCGCCGATCAGGTTCCGTATCATGCCGCGGGCCATGACGCCCGCGCCCAGGACACCCACTCGCAAGGTCGACACCTCTCGACGCACCGCGCAGGAACACTTGCGCCGTGCTAGAATAGGCATAATGCCGATCCATAATAGGGGGAATTCGCGCGGGGCCGATGTTTGTCCGAGCGGCAGCCGCCGCCGGACCCAAGGCGACGCGGCCGCCATGGAGACTTCTCTCCCGCGGCCCGGACTCCCCCCGCCGTGCTACGAGGGCGCACCGCGGGCGATGCCCCCAGCCATCCCGACCGAGATTGGCGGAGCGCGCTTGAGAGTGAGGAGGATGCCCGTGCAAAAGCCCTTCGCCCCCGCCGCCGGCCTCGACTTCGACGCGGTCAATCGCGCACTGGAGGGCCAGGGGCCGGAGAAGGTCCTGGCCTGGGGCCTCGACGTCTTCGGAGAGCGCATCTCCCTGGCCAGCTCCTTCGGCGCCGAGGACGTCGCGCTGATCGACATGCTAGCTCGCCAGGGCCGGCCCTTTCGCGTGTTCTACCTGGACACCGACGTCCTGTTCGCGCAGACGTACGACCTGATCGAGCGCGTGGCCAGCCGCTACCGCATCGCGCCGGAGCGCTTCTCGCCCCGGCTCACGCTGGCCGAGCAGGCAGCCGAGCGCGGCGACGCCCTATGGGCCCGCCAGCCCGACCAGTGCTGCGCGATTCGCAAGGTGGAGCCGCTCGGCCGCGCCCTGTCGGAGCTCGACGCCTGGATCACGGGCATCCGACGCGACCAGACGCCTCAGCGCGCGAACGCCCGCCTCGTCGAGTGGGATGCGCCGCATGGTCTGGTCAAGCTCAACCCGCTCGCGCCATGGACGTCGGAGCAGGTATGGGCGTACATCCGGGCGAACGAGGTGCCTTACAATCCGCTCCACGAGCAAGGCTACCCGAGCATCGGCTGCACGCACTGCACGCGGCCGGTGCGCGCGGGCGAGGATCCGCGGGCGGGCCGCTGGGCCGGCTTCCAGAAGACGGAGTGCGGCCTGCACGTGGAGGTGCCCGCCAGGTAGCGGGGAGGCGAGTCCACGGTCGCGCGCGTCGCCGTATGCCGCCGTCTGCCCGGTCGCGTGCTCGACATCCTGGCGCCGCACGGCGCGGTCGAGCTCGCGTCCGACAGCGAGGACGCCCCTTCGCCCCTGCGCTGGCGCGAGACGCTGGCGCTGGCGGAGGGGCTTCTTCTATGCGTGGGCGAGCGGCTCACGGCGGAGGACGTCGCGCAGGCGCCCCGTCTTCGCGCCGTGGCGAGCATGTCCGCCGGCGCCGACCATGTGGACCTCGACGCCTTGCGGCGGCGCGGCATCCCCCTGGCCACGGTGGGACCGGTGCTGGCCGAGACCACCGCCGACCTCGCCTTCGCCCTCCTGCTGGCGGCCGCCCGCCGCGTCGGCGAGGGAGAGCGGGCGGTCCGCTCCGGCGCCTGGCGCGGCTTCGCGCCGACGTACATGACCGGCACGGAGGTTCACGGCGCTGCCCTCGGCATCCTCGGCATGGGCCGGATCGGCCGGGCCGTCGCGCGCCGCGCCCGCGCCTTCGACATGCGCGTGCTCTACCACAACCGCCGGCGGCTCGCCGACGACGCGGCAGAGGGCGCCGAGTATCGGTCTCTGGACGACCTCCTGGCGCAGAGCGACCACCTGGTCTCCCTTCTTCCCTCCACTGCGCAGACGCGCGGTCTGCTCGACCGGGAGCGTCTTTCACGCATGCGGCCGGCCAGCGTCCTCGTAAACGCCGGCCGCGGCGACACCCTTGACCTCGAGGCGCTGGTCGACCTCTTGCGCGAGGGGCGCTTCGCCGGCGTGGGCCTCGACGTCTACCCGCGCGAGCCGCTGCCGTCCGACCACCCGGTGCTCGGCTTCGAGCGCGTGGTCGCGCTGCCGCACCTGGGCAGCGCTACGCTTGTGGCGCGCACGGCGATGGCGGAGACGGCGGCGCGCTCGCTCGCGGCGCTTCTCGCGGGCGGCGCTCTGCCGCCCGCCGCGGTCCTCGGCCCATAGCCGGGCGCGGCGCTAGGAGGTCAGGGCGTGCTTCTTCTGCTGAGCTACTTCTTCGGCAATCTTCTGCTCGCGCTCCTGGCGTTCTATGTCGCCACGACCCGCCCCCGCCTCTCGCGCTGGGTGTGGCTGCTCACCGCGCTGTTCATCGTCGGTGCCGTCGGCATGGTATACGACCTTGCCACCAATGCCGCTCTCATGCGGGTGCT
Source organism: Bacillota bacterium (assembly GCA_021817625.1). The sequence continues at coordinate 3,250 of JAKASY010000334.1, forward strand.
CATGCGCTACTGAACCGGCCGGCTCCCCTCGCGACGCTCCGGTGAAAGGATGGCGAGATGCAGACCTACGACCTTCCCCTGCCCGAGCTCGAGCGCTACAAGCCGGAGCTCACCGCCCCGCCGGACTTCGACGCGTTTTGGCAGGCGGGACTTGATGCCCTCGACGGCGTGCCCCGGAAGCTCCAGCTCACGCCCGAGCCCTACCCGACGCGCGCCGCGCGCCTTTGGCGCGGCGTGTACGCCGGCGCGGGCGGCGCAGCGGTGCACGCCCTGTACGCGGAGCCGGCGGCCTCCGAGCGGCCGCTTCCCGGCCTGGTCCTCTTCCACGGCTACAACTGGGCGACGGAGGACAACGTGCACGAGGTCGTGCACTGGGCGCTTCTCGGCTACGCCACCCTGGCGATGCTGACGCGCGGCCAGCAGGGCGGCGGCGAGGGGGCGGCGTCGCCGCACGGCCACAGCACCGGCTGGATGACGAGCGGCGTGCTCGAGCCCGAGGCGTACTACTACCGCAGCGTGTACCTCGACGCCGCGCGCGCCGTCGAGCTACTGGCGGAGCGTCCGGGTGTCGACGCGGCGCGCATAGGCGTCACGGGCGGAAGCCAGGGCGGCGGCCTGGCGCTGGCCGCGGCCGCGCTCTCCCCTCTGCCCGCCGCGGTCGCCGCCGCCTATCCGTACCTGTGCGATTTCCGCCGCGCGGTCGATGTCGCGCCGAGCGGCCCCTACCTCGAGATCCCGGAGTTCCTTCGCCGCAACGGCGCGCCCGAGGTCGAGGCCGCGCTCTGGCGGACCCTCGCCTTGCACGACGTCATGAACCTGACGCCGCGCGTGCGGGCACAGGCGCTCGTCGGCGTC
>JAKASY010000335.1 GCA_021817625.1 Bacillota bacterium
CGAGGCAGACGCGCAGGCGCATTACCGGACCGCGGCGGTCTTGCGCACGCGGTCCATGAGGAGCATCTGGCCGATGTGCTGGCTGCCGTGCAGGGCGGCGAACAGCGGCAGATCGCCGCGCCGCAGCCGGCGCCCGTAAAGCTCGACCTCCTCCTCCCACGCCTCGGCGGTCATGCCCTCGAGGGCGCGGTGGCAAAGCGCGGCCGTCTCGTCCACCAGCCGTTCGAGCGACTCGCGCACAAGGCCGTCCGCCGACCAGTGCTCCTCGCTCGGCGGCAGGGCGACGTCAAGGCCGCCCATGCGCACGGCCACGTAGCCCTGGGTCGTGTAGCAGATGTGCTTGATCAGCGAGCCGTACCGGCTCCACGTGTCGTCCGGGCGGTAGGCGAGGTCCACGTCCGGGTCGGCCAGGCGCATGCGAAGCCGGCCGAACATCATGGTCAGCGCCGCCTCGGCGGTGCGGGCACCTTCGAGCACTTGTGCATCCCTCCTTCGCCTCTCTGCCGGGGGCATTCCATGACGGGGGCCAAGAGCCCTGCGCGACCGGCTCCGATCCGTGTGGTCTAGCCTGTCCCCACCCGCCATAGGGTTCGGCGAAGGCGAGGTGGGCGGATGAAGGACAGGCCGTATTCCTATCGCGACACGCTGCCGGCGGAGCTCGAGGCGGTGTGGGAGCGAAGCCGCGACGCCGAGGACGGCGACGAGCCGGAGATGGTGCTGCGCGGCGTCGGGCGGGAGGCGCTCGTCGTCACGCCGGTGCGGGTCTACCGCCTCACGTCGGGCACGTGGCCGCTTGGCGACGGCGGCGAGCGGGTGGCGGTGCGCGCACTGGCCGACCTGGTCGAGGCACGCGTGCGTGAGGGGCTCTTCCTCTGCCGTATGGGCCTCATGTTCGCGTCGGGTGAGGAGCTTACGCTGCGCGTGCGCGTGCCCGACCGGGACAAGATGCGCCTCGTGGCCAGGATGCTCGCGACGCTCTCCCTTGAGGCGCGCGAGGCGGCGAAGGAGGCGGCGATTGCCCGTCAGGCCCGCGCCCAGGCGGAGGCGGCAGCTTCGCGCCACGAGCGCGGCGGCGTGCGGGCACCTGCGCTGCACGCGCTGCCCGCCCGCGGCGACGCGGGCACGCCCGCCGCAGGCGACGGCGCGCGCGGCGTGGCGACGGGCGGCGACGTGGTCGAGCTCTTGCGCGGGCTCTGGCAACTCGTCGAGGTGGGCGCCCTCAGCGCCGACGAGTTCCAGACCAAGAAGGCCGACCTCCTGGGCCGAGTGTAGCGCTCGCCGACCGGGCCACTTGAGGCGCAGACGCGTCCGCGTGCGGCGCCGCCTCGATCAGGAGGCGGAGGGGCCCGCCGGCGATCAGGAGCCGTGCCGGAAACCGCTGTCCCTTCCCTGCCCCGCCGGCCGCTTGTATGTCATTGGCGCCGCGAGGTGTCACACCCGCGCGCCCCCTGGCCCTACTGCACGGCCACCGCAGCCACGGCCGCCTCCTCCGCCCGCCAGCCCGCGAGCCAGGACGGCTGCCCGTTCACCAGAGCGGCGAACACGACCCACTGGCCGCTCGCGGTTCGGATGTACCCGGCAAGGTTCTCCGCGTTCCCGACGTCGCCCGTCTTGGCCCACACGTGGCCGCGAAAGCCGGTGAACAGGCCGATCTCGCCCAGCGTGCCGCCGACCTGGCCGGCGGCGCCGGCGACCGGCAGGGCGCCGATCAGGCGCGGGAACCAGGGCTCGGTGCGGGCACGCACCAGCAGGTTCACAAGGTCTTGGGCGCTCACGCGGTCGTCGAGCGACAGGCCACAGCCGTCGACGATCACCCCGCTCCAGGCGATGCCCTGCGAACGAAGCCACGCCTCCTCCGCGCGCACGCCCTTGGCGACCGTTCCCGGCCGTCCATACATCTGGGCGCCGATCACGCGCAGGAGATCCTCGGCGCTCACGTTGATCGACCAGCGGTCCTGGTGCACCAGGATCGCGGCCAGCGAGCTCGATACGTGACTCGCCAGGGTGGCGAGGCCGCGCGGCGCGACGCCGCTCCCGACGCCGCCGAGCACGCGCACGCCCGCGGCCTCAAGGTCGGCGCGGAACGCCGCCGCTGCCCAGGCGTCGGGATTGGGAACCGACACCGCCAGGCGAACCGGCGGCGAGCCGAGCGGGATGTCACCGCGAATCACGATGCCGGCCCGCCCGCCACCGGGCCAGTATGCCGCGAGGCTGTCGGCGGTGCCCGCGGCGGTGGTCACGGCGCTGTCCTCCACAAGGCTGCCCGCGGGTACCGGCTGCGCGTTCGGCAGCGAGCCGCTTCGCGCGGCGGGGCGAACGACGGCGACGATCTGGCCCTGGTCGAGAGTCAGCGCCTCCGGCAGGGCGGACCAGCCGTACTGCGCGTTTTGCGCTGCCCAGCCCTTCCCGTACCCGCCGGCGAAGAGCGAGCCGTCCACGAGCACCGAGCCGTCGATGCGACGCACCCGGCGCGCGACTTGCCGGGCCAGCGCTTCGAGGTCGCCGTCGCTAAAGACCGGATCGCCGCTGCCGATGAGGTAGAGGTCGCCGCTCACCGTGCCGCCGGATCCGACGCGTCCCTGCACGCGCGTGGTGAAACGGTAGCCCGCACCCAGATCGGCTAGCGCCGTCGTCGTGACCAGGAGCTTCAAGGTGGACGCGGGCGGCAGCTCGAGGCTCGCGTTTCGCGCGTACAAGACGGTGCCGCCTGCGCCGTCGACGAACAGGGCCGAGACTTGCGAGCCTGGCAGGTTGCCTGAGCCGAGCAGGCGAGAGACGGCGGCCGGTGCCTGCAGGGACGCCGCCGCACCGCGGCCGACCGGCGACGACGCGGCGGCAAGGGATAGGAGGCACGCGGGCAGCGCACGGGCGGCGGCGCGCCACGGACGCGAGGTGCAGGACAGGCGCACGTCGCCACCTCCGGGTCCGATCTTGCGGCGCCCGGGGGACGCTGCGAGCAAGCGTTCGCGAGGGCCGGCGGCCCGCCCTGCCGCGCCCCGCGCCGCGACGACGGAGTGCGCCTTGACAGCCCAGGCCATGCGCAGTAGCATCTACGCTGCTCCGCGGGGTAGAGCAGCCAGGTAGCTCGTCGGGCTCATAACCCGGAGGTCGCAGGTTCAAATCCTGCCCCCGCAACCAGTTTTTGGCGGCGTAGCTCAGTTGGTTAGAGCACACGGTTCATACCCGTGACGTCGCTGGTTCGAGTCCAGCCGCCGCCACCATGTTCGATTTGCGCGCGTAGCTCAGCTGGTAGAGCAGCTGACTCTTAATCAGCGGGTCGTAGGTTCGAGCCCTACCGCGCGCACCACTCTTTTCCGCATGATGCCGCGGTTTCTGGAGATCCGGCTCCCGGCCAGGGGAGCCGGATTTTCGTCGACTTCTAACGAACTTCTAACGAATCGCTCGGCGTTCACTTTCGAGTCGCCCCGTCGCTCGGCGGATCGCTGGCCACGAGCGCCGTCTCAATGTCAACTGCAGCCGACTCCTGCAGCGACGGCAGGACGTGGCTGTAGGTGTCCATCGTCACGCCGATCGTGCTGTGGCCCAGTCGTTCCTGAACCACGCGCGGGTGCACGTTTCGCGCCAGCAAGATCGTGGCCGAGCTGTGGCGCAGGTCGTGGATCCTCACGGTTGTCGCCAGCCCTGCTTTCGACAAAAGCGGCTTGAACACGCGCCTACTGAGGTTGGCCGGGTTCACCGGCGTGCCGATGGCCGTCGTGAACACCAAACCGCTGTCCGTCCAACCCGACCCCAACGCGAGCCGGCACTTGAGCTGCTCCCGACGGTGCGCGCGAAGGGCGGAGACGACCTCGGGTCCGACGGCAATGCGGCGCCCCTTGCCAGTCTTCGTCGGCCCGAGTTGCGGCTGGCCGCGCCGGTAGTGGAGCGTGTGCTGCACCATGATCTGGCCCGTCTCCAGGTCTACGTCGGTCCACGAGAGACCCAAGATCTCCCCTACCCTCATGCCTGTCGCTAACGCGAGCAGAATCAACGGATAGTCCCTGGTCCCCCGAGAGGCCGCCAGGAGCGCCGTCGCCTGCTGTTCCGTGAGCGGTTGGGCCTGATGGTGAGGAACCCGCGGCGGGTCGACCAATC
>JAKASY010000336.1 GCA_021817625.1 Bacillota bacterium
GGGTGAGACAGGCAGCTTCCAGGTTGTGGCGAGAGCGGGCCAGGCGCCGATCGCCGGTGTCGTCGTCGACTTCTCCCTGGCGGTCGGGTCGAACGGCCTCTCCCTGTCGAAGTCGCAGGCCAAGACCGACAAGAACGGCCAGGTCGTGGTACGCGTGCGCGGCTACTCGACGAGCGCCCAGGGCGCGGTCGTCGCCTCCCTGCCCTCCGTGCCCGGCGCGAGCGTGACCACCGGGCCGATCAGCGTCACGGCCGGTAAGCCCGTCCAGTTCGCCGCAAGCCTGCCGCCGGGCGACACGATCACCGCCGACACCGCGCACGGCGGCCTCACCCTGCTCGTCGTGGAGCAGGACCAGTACGGCAACCCCGTGCCCGGCCCGGCGACGCTCAGCGTCAGTGCCACGGGCCCGCTCTCCCTGGCGGGCGGGCAGAGCACGACGGTCACGGGCGCGGCCGGCCAGGCATCGATCTCCCTCGCGGACCCGCAGGGCCAGGTGGGCGCAAGCACGATCCAGGTGAGCTCCGCCCAGAACCCGAGCCTGAGCATGAGCCTGCCGCTCACGATCGTGTCCGGCGCCCCCGCCCAGGTCACGGCCCAGGCACTGCCGACCTCCCAGACCCAGGCCGGCGGCACCGTGGGCATCACCGTCACCGCCACCGACGCGTTCGGCAACCCCGTCTCCGGCACGTACGCCGTGACCCTCGGCGGCACGGCCGTGTCGCCCTCGCCCAACGGCGCGCCGTCGCCCGGCACGACCACCCAGGTGACGTTCCAGAACGGCACCCCCACCCGGCCCATCCTCCTGAACCCGGTGCTCGCCCAGAGCGCCGCCACGGTCACGGTGTCGGTGAACGGCCTTCAGCCAGTTGCCGTCCCCGGCACGCTGGCGGTGGCCGCGGGCGACCCCGCCTACGCCGTCCTCGAGAGCCTGACGCCGCCGAGCGGCGCGCCGCTCAAGGCGACGCCGGCCAAGGGGCCGTGGACCGCCAGCCTGGCGGAGACCCTGCCGGCCCCCGCGCCCAAGACCGCGTACCAGGCCTCGGTCCAGGTGACCGACGCCTACGGCAACGCCGTCGCCACGTCCGGCATGGCGATCACCCTCTCGCTCACGCCGGAGGCGGGCGGCAGCGCTACGCTGTCCGACACGAGCCTGAGCACGGACACAAACGGCCAGGCGACGTTCACCTACACCTCCTCGGCCGCTAGCGCCACCGCGCCGCAGACGGGCGACGTGCTGGGCCTCGAGCTCCAGTACACGGGCAACCAGACCACGGCCACGACGGGAGGGTACTAGGATGCGACCTCGAGCTGGCGCACGGCGGATCCTCACGGTCGGCGCCGCTGCCCTGGCGGTGACCGCGCTCGCGGCGTCGCCGCTCCTGGCGCGCTCCTCGCTCATCGACCTGGGCGTGCCGTTCTGGAACTTCGTCTCGTCGGGCTCGCTCATGACGCAGCAGGCGGGCGCGCCGGTCTGGGTGTCGGTGGCGGCCGGCTACCCGGCCATGCTCGGCGAGGTGAACGCCGCAACAGGCGAGGTCCTCGACACGGCCCGCGTGATCGGCGCCCACGCCATCTACGGTTACGCGCGCGCGCAAAACGGCGTCGTCTACCTGGGCGCCGCGCCGAACGCGCAGCTTTACTCCTACGTGCCGGGCTCCGGCCAGGCACAGAACCTGGGCAGCCCGAACAAGGCGGCCACGGTCATCTGGTGCCTCGCCTACGACCAGGCGACGGACACCGTGTACGGCGGCCTGGGCAAGGACGCCGAGCTGTTCTCCTACAGCCCGGCCACGAAGAAGTTCACGCTCTACGGCTCCATGGCGCAGGGGCACGCGTTCGTGCGCTCGGTCGTGGTGTACGGCGGCATCGTCTACGTCGGCCTGGGCGGTCAGGCGGGGCTCGTGGCCTTCAACCCCACCACCCAGTCCACCGCCGAGCTCCTGCCCCAGAGCATGCAGTCGTCCGAGTCGGTGAACGCGCTCCAGGCCGTGCGCGCCCACCTGTTCATCCACCTCACGAACGGCAACGAGGTGGTGATGTCCCTGCCGAGCCACAAGATCCTCGCGACCCTCCCCAACGTGGCGGGGCCGGGGGTCACGCCCCAGACCGACGGCATCAACGTGGCCTACCTGTCCCAGGGGAGCCTGTTCGAGTACAGCCTGCGCACGAACAAGTCGACCGAGATCTCGGCCAACCTGCCGAAGTACCAGGCGCAGTACCTGGCGAGCACCTCGTCGGACGCCCTGGCGCTGATCCAGGTCGGGACCACCGAGCTTCCGGGATGGTCGGTCGCGGGCATGGTGTCCAAGGGCACCTACTGGCTCGACAACCCGGATCGCGGCTACCTCGCCTCGGGCCCCGTGGCGGTGAACGCCTCGGTCGGCACGATCGAGTCGGCCTGGGCGTCCCAGACGGGCAACGTCTACGCCTCGAGCTACCTGAGCGGCTCGACCATGATCCTTGACCCGAGCACGAACCAGATGACGATCGAGAGCGGGCCGGGCCAGGCGGAGTCCATCGCCGACTACGGGCAGAGCGTCCTGTTCGGCGTCTACCCCGGCGCCAACCTGTGGGTGTACGACCCGACCAAGCCCTGGAACTGGGGGCCGTACGCGAGCGGCGCGGAGAACCCGTCGCTCCTGGCCACGATCGGCCAGAGCCAGGACCGCCCGATGGCCATGGTGACGGGGCCCGACGGCACGCTCTACGTCGGCACCGTGCCCGTGGCGGGAAGCCTCGGCGGCGCGCTCTCGACCGTCACGCCCACCGGCAGCGTGCACACCTATCGCAACATCATCCCGAGCCAGAGCCCGATCTCCCTGGTGTTCACAGGCGGCATGGTGGTGGGCTCGACGACGGTCTCCGGCGGCGTGGGGGCGACGCCCGCCGCGAGCACCGCGGATCTGTTCGTCTGGAACCCCGCCACGCAGAAGGTGGTCTCGACCCTCTCTCCCTTCCCTGGGACGCTCGCGATCGCCGGCCTGGTCCTGGGGCCGAACGGCCTCGTGTACGGCCTCACGAACACCGAGATCTTCGCCTACAGCCCCGCGACGAACACGATCGTGAACAGCCAGGCCCTGCCCTACACCACAGGCACCGGCTACGGCAGCTTCGACTGGGGCGCCACCACCTCGCTCGTCTTCGGCCCCGACGGCAATCTGTACGGCGCCGTGGACGGGCGGGCGTTCGAGGCGAACCCGGCGAGCCTCGCGGTGACCACGCTGGTCGCAAGCGGCGTGCACCGCGTCATGGCGGCGACGAACGGCCAGATGTACGCGATCGGCAACTCCGGCACGCACATCGAGGAGCTCGCCTTCCCGGTCCAGAGCGGCGGCTAGCCTGGCTGCCCAGGCGAGCGCGACGCTAGCGCCGGCGGGCCGCACCGGCAGGAGGCCGGGCGGCCCGGCGTCGTATCAGTACGCCCTCGGCGACGGAACGCTCTGGTACTCGGCGTCCCCGCCTGAAGTGGCCCTTTGCAACCGTGGCCGGCCGCGTCACAGAAGGCTCCCGGCTCTCTCCGTCAGCCAGCCCACGTCGGTAGGGCTGGCACCGACGGCGCTCAGGTAGAGCTCCTCCAAGGCGATGCGAAGCTCGTAGCATCGAGACGCCTCTCATGCGCCGGACCGCGCGACCGCCGATCCAGGAGCGCCTTCACGGGCCTCAGTCGCTCCTCGTTCCAGAAGTACACATTGGCCGCGTCGTACAGGGGATCGCCAGACATGGACAGGCCCTAGTCGATGACCGCGGTGACTCGGTGGCCGTCGGACAGCACGTTGTAGGCGCCGAAGTCTCCGTGGATGAGCTTTCGGGAGACGCAGTAGACATGCGCCTCGTCGAGGTGGTCGATCTCGACCACCTCTGGAACGGGTACGGCTGGGCCCGCCAGCGTCCTGCTCACATACGCGTCCCTCGTGTACCCGTCCACGGACCGGCTTACCCGAATCACGAACTCGCCCTCGTCCCTATGAGGCGAACGCCTGCGAAGGCAGACCTTCGGTGAGCTGGTGAAACGCAGACACCTGCCCGAAGCGTGTGCGGAGCATGTCTTGTATCTGGGCGGGCGGGACAGCGTACTAGGGCAACATTCCACT
>JAKASY010000337.1 GCA_021817625.1 Bacillota bacterium
GCTGCTCGAGAGCGGGGCCCGCCGGCTTCGACGCCTAGCTACGGACGCGAGGGTGGTCGCCTCGCGCCGCTGAACGCAGACAGCGAGGCGCCAATGGGCAGGCGACCCAGCGGTGTGAGCGGCCGACCAGGAGATGGGGAGGTGACGCGGCGAGTTGGGGGCGCGCTTGCGGGCAGGCGACCTGATCTAGCGTCCGCGGGAGGGAGGCCGTGGGGTCGGGGCGCCACGGTGGTTATGTCCGGCCGTCACGCCGCCGACGAGACGTCGACCACGTTTGAGGCCGCGCCCCGCGTGGCTGTGGCGCTAGAATGTGGCGAGGGGTCGCAGGCGCGCGGCCCGAAAAGGGGGGTGGCACATGCTGACGCAAGCTCGGATCGGCGAAGGTATGTCGCTTGAGGATGTCGCGAAGCGGTACTGGCCGACGAACGCGCCCGGCATCGCCGCGGCGGACGCCGGCGAGGTGCTGACCGGGGACGACCTGGCCTTCTTCCGTTCGCTCCGTCCCCGCGCTTTCACGGCCGTGATGATCTGCATCGACGGCTGACCCGACTGCCTGAAGTACCTGCCCGTGCTGGCAGGTATCGCTGCGGAGGCCGGCATGACCACGCGTGTCTTCGACCGCGGGACCAATCCGGACGTGATGGATGCGTTCCTGACCGATGGCAAACAGAAGGTGCCCGTGTTCGCCGTATTCGACGGCGATCGCGAGGTGGCGCGGTGGATTGAGCGGCCTGCCGTGGCTGAGCCCATCATCCGCGAGATGCGCGCTCTGTACCCGCCGCCGGACAGCCCTGACCGCGAGGCGGTGCTGCGCCGTGTGCGAGCAGATATGCACCAGCGGCTGGAGGCCGCCGGCGCCAGGTCAGAGGTCGTCCGAGAGGTTCGGCGCGCGGTGGAACGGGGGCTAGACGTGCCGGGCTCGGGTACGGCGATCTAGCGAACGCGGACGTCGGTGGCTCTCCACGGGCGCGGTGGCCGCGCGTGTTCCAGGCGTGCATGTGCGATTACCCGCAGGCGGCGCTGTGCCTCGGTACGCGGGCCGGGTCCGCCTGCTCGGCGCAGCGCGGACGCCGGCGCGGCCCACGGGGAGTAGCGGATGTCGGCGGGGGAGGTCGCGGACCGCAGCCACCCTGAGACGCCTGGACGCGTCTTCCCCGGGTCGTGTTCGGCCGCGGCAGCGCCCTCCCTGGCCGAGCTGCTCGGGCATGCGGCCGGCATCGCGGCGCGGTCACAACGAGCACGGAGGGAACGGCCATGCGGGGAGGCCTGATCGCAGCCGCGCTGGTCCTATGTGGGGGCCCGGCGGGCCCGCCCAGACGGCGCGCGGCCTTGCTGTTTTCGTGCTTGCAGGCGCGCCTGCACGGAGTGCGCCGAGCGAAGGTACCGAGCCTAGGACGGTGTTCCAATTGTCGAGTGCCGAGCCGTTGGCGCCGGCCTGGTACCAGTCGCCACGAACGAGGCCGAGATCTCCATGCGGCCCGGCGCCGCCTCGTCGCTGAACCCCGCCATGCCCGCCGCCTCCCCGTGGCCGCGCGTCAGGGCCCGCCCCCTCGCCGGCGCGGTCAACGCGGCGGCCTGCGAAGTCTCACGCGCCCCCTTGCAGCACATCCCGCTCGAGGTGCATGGACACGACCCAGTTGGGCTGGTCGACGATCTCCGAGATGCGCAGATCGGCCGCAGTGCTGGCCACGAGGTAGGCGTCGACCGCGTCGAGGCCGGCGCGCCGCTGGATCTCCGCGATCATGCCGCGCGTCGCGTCGCGGGCCGCCTCGAAGAGGTCTGGGCCGATGCCGGTGGTGGCGATCGCCCGGCCCGCTCTCGCGGACACGGGGTGGGTCTCGAGGAGAGGGTAGGGGAGGTTTCGCGCCTTCTCGAGGCTGAGGCGCACGGTTACGACCGCGCTCGTCTCGACCGCCGTGCCGCACACCTCGCCGTCGCCCTGGGCGGCGTGCGTGTCCCCCAGGGAGAAGAGCGCGCCCGCGACGGCCACCGGCAGGTGGAGCACGGCGCCGCGGGTGACGTGGCGGATATCCATGTTCCCGCCCTGGCGGCTGGGTGGCACGACCGGGTGGTCGCCCTCCTCGGCGAGCGCGACGCCGATCGTGCCGACGAAGCCCGCGGTAGGGATGACCAGCCCCGGCAGAAGCTCGGCGCCGCGCGCGGACAGGCGGGAGATGCGCAGGTGGGGCTCGGTGAACTCGTCCGCCAGGAGGCCGAAGCCCGGGATGTTCGCGGTCCAGCCCCAGTCGTCCAGGGCGACGTCGAGGATCTCCACGACGAGCGCGTCGCCGGGCTCGGCGCCGCGCACCGCCACGGGCCCCGTGACGGGGTTGATGCGCGAGAAGTCGAGACGGCCGACGTCCTCGACGCGTGACTGCGCGGTCAGCTGGCCGCCGGAGGCATTTGCCACCTCGAGGCGCACGACCGAGCCCGGGTCGACGGTCAGGGCGGGCTCGTGGGCCCGGTTCCATGTGTTGTGCGAGCGCGTGCGCGGGATGTGAAACGACGCCAATCGGCCACCTCCTAAGAGTGGGCGTTGCTTCGCCGCGCCCGTCGGCCTTCCTTTGTCGAGCCGAACATGCTGCCAACGTCCCCGCGGCGCCGGGCCGAACGGCAGAGGGGAAAGGCCCGAATCGGCGCGAAACTGAACATGTCCCACGTCGCCCGAGGGGGGTCCACTCATGCCCTGGCAACTGCGCAAGCTCCCCGATCTGGATCTCAGCGTCGACCCGATGGGCGACCCCGTGATCGCCTGCCTGTTCGTCGACGACGGCATGCCCGGCGTGAACCCCATGCGCCTGCACCAGCCGTACTACGACCACCGCCCCGAGGTGCCCAACGCCGTCATCGCCGAGTTTGCGGACATCGTGGAGAAGGAGGGCATGGCCGGGAAGTTCTCCGTCGTGCCCTACCCGATCGGCCTCGGCCGCATCGACCAGGAGGTGCCCGGCGTCAGCGACGCTGATGTGCGCGAGTTCGTGCGCATCGTGCGCGATCGGCTCATGCCGCGCTTCGACATCACGCCGGAGGTGCTCACGCACGGCCCGGCCATCGACCCGGTGACCGGATACCGCACCCACCTCACGGAGAAGGAGTGGGGGTCTGCGGCCTCCGCCTTCGAGTGGCGCAACTACGTGCGCAACGCCTACACCATCCTCGCCAACGTGGGCATCGACGCGACGGGATGCACATCCCCGTGGGACACGGCGGCCGACAACGAGGACGCGTACGCGCTCGGCATCTCCGCGGCCAGCGCGGACATCGGCGTGGACGTGCCCTTCTACTTCCTGCACATGGCATCGAGCCCGGCCGAGGGCTTCCCCGACGTGCGGGTATTTCGCAAGGGCGGCGGCGGCGTGCCCGCGCGGGCGGTCGTCTCCCTGCCCTGCAGCGCCAACGACCCGCTCTGGCCCACGCAGTACGGGCGCCACGCCCGCACGGACAGCCTGATCGGCCCAGGCGGCGAGGGCGGCGTCCTGACCGCGTTCGGGGACAGCGGCGCGCCCGTCGTGATCGTCACGCACTGGCAGTCGCTATACGGAAACGGTGCGCGCCAGGCGCCGGCCGTCCTCGGCCAGATTGCCGAGCGGCTGCGACAGCGCTACGAGCGACGCCTCGAGTGGTGGTCGGCCGGCGAGCTCGCACGCTTCGCCGCGGGCGCGCACGCCGCCACGGTCAGCGTGGAGGGCGGAGTGGTCGCGCTCGAGCTGCCGCTCGCCCTCAAGGGGGCGTCGATCGGCCTGCGGCCGACGCCGGGCCATCGCCTGGTGACTGCGCCCGGCGCGGCCGCGACGCCCGAGGGCGACGGCGGTCTCAGGCTGGAGGGGGACTTCCCCGCCGGCCGGCACGTGGTCGCGAGCTTTGTCGATGCCCAGGCCTGATGGCAGGATTTCGCCGTCGGGAATCGAAGGCTGGGCGGCCCCTCGGGGTGAAAGGGTTTTCTTACGAGATTGATATCTTGGGGGAGGGTACTTCATGCATTCGCGTCGGCTCGCCCGCACCTTGGCGACCGCCGCATCCGCCGCGGCGCTGCTTTCCGCGGTGGTCGGCGCCTCGGCCCAGGCCCAGGGCATGGGCCCGAGCGGCGTCC
>JAKASY010000338.1 GCA_021817625.1 Bacillota bacterium
TGAACACCATGTCGAGCACCAGGCGCATGCTGCGGCGGTGAATGTCCCTCGCCAGGGCGCGCAGGTCGTCCAGGCTGCCCAGGCGCGGGTCGACGGCCAGGTAGTCCTCGACATCGTAGCGGTGGTAGCTGCCGCTCGGGTGGATGGGGTTCAGGTAGACGACGCCGACGCCGAGATCGTCCAGGTAGTCGAGGCGGCTCGCGATGCCGGCGAGCGTGCCGCCGTAATAGGCGCGGGGCGCCGCGAGCGGCCGCTCCGGCGCGCCGGGGGGCAGCGCGAAGCGATCTGGGAAGAGGGCGTACACGGTGGCGCCAGGCCAGGGACACGGCGGTGGCGACGGGTAGGCGTACGGGAGCTGATAGAAGTCCTCCTCGCCCCAGACGGAGGGGAGGCGGCGCGGCGGCTCACCGTCCACGCCGATCCGAAAGCGGTAGCGGAGCCGTCGCGTCGGCACGGAGAGCTCCGTCTGCCACAGGCGGCGCCCGTCCGCGGCGCCCACGGGCGTGAGGGCCTGGCGGCTGAGAGCGAGACGGTAGCGGTCGCCGTACTCCACCGCGAGGGCCGTGACGTCGGTCGTCGTCCGCGCCCGAAGGCGCACGGCCTCGCCGCCCTCGAGGATCTCGAGCCACGGCAGACGCGGCTCGTGCCAGAGCGCCGGCGAGGGGGCGCTCACCGGTCGGGCGCTCACGTGTTGACCGCGCCGCGCGAAAGGCCGGACACGAGCTGACTTTGCAGGATGAGGAACACCGCCATCAGGGGGAAGGTGGCCAGCACGGCGCCTGCGGAAAACTCGGTCCAGTTCGTCGCGTACTGGTTGTTGATGAGGTTGCGCAACCCCACCGCCACCGTGTAGCTCGAGGGCGAGCCCTGGAGCACCAGGCTTGCCACCATGAACTCGTTGTACGTGTTGAGGACGCTCCAGATGAAGAGCGTCACCAGCATGGGCATGGCCATAGGCACGGTGATGCGCCAGAACGTCCGCCAACGCGAGGCGCCGTCGGCGCGCGCCGCCTCGTCGATCTCCCGCGGCACGCTCTGGACGTACGCCGTGAGGAGCCAGATGTTGAACGCCTGGGCGCCCGAGTACACGAGGATCAGGCCGATGAGCGTCCCGTCCAGCCCCACCTTGATCAGGAGCGAGTAGATGCTGACGAGATACATGCTCGCCGGGAAGACCTGGATGATGAACACGACGAGCAACCCCAGCCGTCTGCCCCAAAACTGCATGCGCGCGAAGGCGTATGCGGCGAGCGCGGTGATCGTCACGCTCAGCAGGCCCGTGCCGATCGCCACGACGAGGGAGTTCAGCACCCAGTGCGGGAAGTCGCTGGCCAGGAGGGTCTGGTAGTTCGCGATCGTCACCGGCGCGGGCCACAGACCCGAGCTGTAGGCCGAGGTGCCCACGCTGAAGCTCGCCACGAGCACCCACCAGGCGGGCAGCAGCACGACCACCGACACAGCGGCGAGCACGAGGTACGACAGGACAACACCCACGACGCCGCCGCGGCGAGCGCGCCGCGTCGCCACCTGCGTGCGCACCTGGGCCGCCTCGACGACTAGCGGGGAAGCTGCCACCACTTCACCTCCCGTGTCATACGGCGTCGATTTGGCCGAGCCCGCCAAGCCACCGGTACTGGGCGAGCGTGAGGAAGGCCAGCACGATGAAGAGAATGATGCCGAACGCGGCCGCGATCTCGTAGCGGTAGTAGGTGAGGGTCATGTTGTAGATCACGGTGGAGAGCACGTCCGTGCTGCCGGCGAACGACGTGGTCAGGCGGGGCGGGCCCCCGCCCGTGAGCAGATAGACGATGCCGAAGTTGTTGAAGTTGAAGGCGAACGTTCCCATGAGGAGGGGCAGCGAGAAGCGCCACAGGAGCGGGAAGGTGATGTGGCGGAAGCGCTGCCAGGGGTCGGCCCGGTCGAGAGCCGCCGCCTCCATGAGATCGCCGCTCAGGGACTGCAGGCCGCCGAGGAGCGACACCATGAAGAACGGGTAGCCGAGCCAGAGGTTCACGAGCAGGATCGCCACCTTGGACCAGAAGGGATCGACCAGCCAGGGCACCGCCGGCAGGCCCAGGTGGGTGAGGACGCTGTCCACGGGCCCGAAGCTCTGGTTGAGGAGCCCCGCCCAGATCAGCAC
The DNA here is from genome assembly GCA_021817625.1 of Bacillota bacterium. The sequence goes on from JAKASY010000338.1 coordinate 2,141, forward strand.
CGTGATCGTGCTCGGGAGCGCCCACGGGATGATCAGGATGGAGCGAAACAGGCCCGTGAGGCGGAGCGCGCGCTGGTTCAGGAGCAGGGCGAGGAACATGCCGACGGCAAAATTCAGGGCCGTGGTGCCGGCGGAGAAGATGAGCGTCCAGGCCAGGGTGGGGAGGAAGACCGTCGCGTATGGGCCGTTCAGGATGGCGATGAAGTTTTGGAGGCCGACGAAGCTGTAGTGGTTGAAGTGGTAGAGGTCGTAGTTCGTGAAGGCGACGAAGATCGAATAGGCGATCGGGATGAAGCTGAGGACGATGATGCTGACCAGTGCCGGCGCCAGGTAGCCGTAGGGCTCGAGCCGGTATCTCAGGGCGTGCACAAGACCACCTCTCAAAGGCCGCGCTTGGAGGCGCAAAGGGGCGAAGGCCGGACGGCCAAGTGCCGCCCGGCCTTCGCGAGAGGGTCAGCCCTGCATCTGGGCGACGCCGGCCTTGACCTGGGTCACGAGGTTCTTGCCGGCCTGCGCCGGGGTCTCCGCACCCTTTGTCACGAGGGTCAGGGCGTTGGCGCCCGGCGTCCAGACCGCGGACATCTGCGGGATGTTCGGCATGGGCTGGGCCCACTTGGACTGGTCGATGAACGCCTGCAGCAGCGGGTCCTCCTTCAGGGCCGCGCTCTGGGCGGGAGCCAGCGCCGGAATGCGGTTGCCGGCCTTGAGGAGCGACTTCGTGGTGTCCTGGACGAGGAACTTCATGAGGTCCCAGGCGAGCGCCTGCTGGGCCGGGGACACCGTGGACGAAACGAACGCCGCCTGCGTGCCGAAGAACGAGCCGGGGTGCTTGCCGTTGGGAAGCGTTGGCAGCGGCACGATACCGAACTTGACGCCGGCCTTCTGATAGGTCGAGATGTCCCACGGCCCGTCGATGATGAAGCCCAGCTTGCCGTGGGCGAAGTTCGCGTCGGCGATGCTGCCGGTGATGTCGGGCGGCATGAAGCCCTGGGTGATGAACGAGCGGATGAACGCGAAGCCCTGGACCGCGCCGGCATTGCCGAGACCGATGTCACTCGCGTTGAGGTTTCCGTTCTTGCCGCCGAACACGTAGCCGCCGAAGCCCGAGAGGAAGGCGTAGCTGTAGTAGAAGTTGTTGACGTCGTACTCGAAGCCACTGTACTTGGCCTTGGCGTCGAGGGCCTTGGCGTCCTGGAAGAGCTGGGCGAAGGTGGTCGGCGGCGTCTTCACGAGGGCCTTGTTGTAGAAGAGCGCGTACGTCTCCAGGTCGATCGGCACGCCGTACTGCACGCCGCTGAAACGCGTGGCGTTCAGGGCCGCCTGGCCGTAGTTCTTCGTGTTGATCGTGCCGGCGGGCACCTTCGCCAGGAGCTGCGCCGCCCAGAACGGTCCGAGGTTGTCGTCGGGGATGCCGAACACCATGTCCGGGCCCTGGCCGCTGTGCGCCGCCGTGGCGAACGCCTGGAAGCTCGATGTGGACAGGACGACCTTGACGGTGTTGCCGGTCGCCTTGCCCCACGCGTTCGCCGCGTTTTGAAGCACCGTGACCTCCGGCTGCGTCAGGTACGACCACACGACGAGGGTGCTGCTGGCGCTGGCGGTCGGAGCCGCGGCTGCCACATAGCCGCCCATCAGAGTTGCGGACGCGGCCAGCGCGGCAACGGCGCTGCGCTTGAATGCCATCTCCATACCCCTTTCCTTGCTTGCCACTGGGCGCTCGAACCGGGACGGACCACCCCAACCTGGAGAGCGCTCCGCGGTGTCGGCGGCGGGCGACGCCGGCGAGCGAACGCCCCCGCCCCCATCCCGGCTGACCCTGCAATCGCTCAGCCCGACGCTCACAGGCGGACGGGCACCGCGGCATTCTCACCTCCCTTCGCGTGCACGCCGGCATCCGACTGCATGAGCATGAGCGCCGCGCCAGATCGGA
>JAKASY010000339.1 GCA_021817625.1 Bacillota bacterium
CGATCGACCCCCGCTTCGGTGACCCGCACCCGCCGCGGTCGGCCGGCTCGCCCTGGCAGGTGCTCGTGATGGGTGGCGCGTACGGCATGCTGCCAGGCACGCTGCGGCTGGTGGCGGGCCTTCTCACGATCGCGGACGTGAACGTCGTGCTCGTCGCCGGGCACGACCGCCAGCTGCGCCAGCAGGGCGAGGAGCTCGCGCGCCAGCACCCGGACGGCCGCTTGACCGTCACGGGCTACACGACCGAGATCCCGTCCCTCATGGCTGCCTCCCACCTCCTGGTGACCAAGGCGGGCGGCCTCACGGTCTCCGAGGCCCTGGCCATGCGCCTGCCCCTGCTCATCTACCGGCCGCTGCCCGGGCAGGAGGAGGCCAACGTGGCGTTCCTCGTGCGCCACCGCGCGGCGCGCGTGTTCCACGACCCCTCGTCCCTCGTGCACGAGGTGGGCGAGATGCTCAAGGCCGGGCACCTGGCGGAGGGGCAGGGCTGGGCGGGCGCGCTCGGCCGGCCGCAGAGCGCCCTCGCGGGTGCCCGCCTGATCCTGGAGCTGGCGCAGCGACCGGCGCCCGCCCTCGAGCCGGCGATGGTCACGGCGGCGCCGGCGGAGGCCGAGACGGGAGCGCTGCCGCTGCCGGACGGAGGGGCTACGACGTGAGCCCCTGGCCCGTGCTTCTCGCGGCGGCGGGCGCGCTTACGCTGTACGCGCTCGTGTACTGGCTGGGCTGGGACGTCGCCTATCGCCTCTCGCCGCGCGTGCTGCGCCGGGCCCACGCCGGCATGGGGCGCGTCGCCCTGACGTTCGACGACGGCCCGGGCGAGGCGACGGCAGCGGTGCTCGACCGTCTGGCGGAGCTTGGGGTCGCGGCCACCTTCTTCGTCGTGGGCGGGCGCGCGGCGCGCGCGCCCGAGCTCCTGGCGCGCATGCGGCGCGAGGGGCACGACGTGGCCCTGCACGGCGCCCGCCACGTGCATGCGGCGCTCATCGCGCCATGGCGCGCGGCGGCCGAGCTCGAGGGCGCGGCCCGCGCCCTGCGGCGGGCGACGGACGACCGCTGTCTGCGCCTCATGCGGCCGCCATGGGGGTCGATGAGCGCCGCCCTCGCGACCGCGGCCCGCAGGGCGGGCTTCGAGGTCGCGCTGTGGTCGCTCGACGGGCGCGACTACCGGGTGGACATGACGGCGGAGGCGATCGCCCGGCGCGTGGCCGACGAGGCGCGCGACGGCGACATCGTCGACCTGCACGACGCGGGCGGGGCGCCGGGCGCGCCCGAGCGCACGCTCGCCGCCCTGGGCCCGATGGTCGAGGGCCTCCGGGCGCGGGGCCTCGAGCCCGTGACCCTCACGCGCCTCCTGGAGGCCGGACGGGAGGAGCGCGGCCTGACGCTCGGCCTGTGGGAGCTCTGGGAGCACCTCTTCGCCCAGGTGGAGAAGGCGACGCCCATCGGCGACCAGGGCCTGATCGTGATCTCCCTGCGCCCCTACCGCGGTCCGGTCCTGAGCGCGCCGGACGGGCGGCGGATCGCGCCAGGCGCGCTCGCGGGCGAGATCCACCTCGGCAACATGGCCGTCTCCCGCCTGGCCGGCGGGCCGCGCGAGACGTTCCGCCTGCGGCGGCTCCTGAACGGGAGCGTCGACGCCCTGGCCGCCATGGTCGCGGCCGGCGGCTTCCCCGGCGTCGAGGTGTTCTTCGGCACGACCCTCCTGGGCCGCGCCGCCGCCCAGGTGGGCCTTCACGCCGAGGCCGTGCGTCCGACCGTGGGCGTGCGCCTGAACGCGGCATACATGCGCCTTCTCATGCGCATCTACCATCCGGAGGGGGCGGCGCGGCTCAGGCGCCACCCGGAGGGACTCGCGCCCATGCTGTGCTGGGTGACGCGCGACGAGCTCGTCGCGCGCGCGGCGCAGGTGCGCTCGCGCTCTCTCTCCCGCCCGACGGCCGCGCGCTGACGCCGCCGCCCTGGCCACGCTGCGGTGCGACGCACCATCGACTGCGGTGCGGGCCCCGGCGCTTTCGGCAAGGTGGCCGACTCGTTCGCGCGTGCGGTCGGCCGCTGCGCCACGGGCGGAGCCCGCGGACGTGCTCGCGGCACGGAAGGGCCTGTAGGACGCCCACGGCCGGCGCGGACCGCGAGGAAGGGGAGCAGGGGTGATGATCGATCCGAGCGCGCCGACCCGACCCGAGGTGGTCGTGTTCGACGCCTTCGGCACCCTGTTCGATCCGAGGGCGACGACGGCCGGCCTGGAGGCCGCGTTCCCTGGCCGCGGGGCGGCGATTGCGGCGCGCTGGCGGGATCTGCAGCTGCAGCTCACGTGGCAGCGGGCGCTCATGGGGGCCTACCGCGACTTCGAGGCCGTGACGTCCGACGCCCTGCGCTCCGCCCTGGAGGAGGCAGGCATCGCCGCCGCCTACGGCGAGGTGAGGCGACTGGCGTCGCTGTACGCCGGCCTCCCGGCGTACGCCGACACGCTCCCGGCCCTGCATGCCTTGCGGGCTCTGGGCCTGCGTCTCGCCATCGTGTCGAACGGCACGCCGGGCCAGCTCGCGCGGCTGGCCACGGGGGCAGGCCTGCCGGAGGGGATCGTGCTCCTGTCGGCGGATGCGGCCCGCACCTACAAGCCGGATCCCCGGGTGTACAGGCTGGTCGAGGCGCGCACGGACGCACCTCCCGGGAGAACCCTGTTCGTCTCGTCGAACGCATGGGATGTGGCGGGCGCCCGGCACTTCGGCTTTGCCTGCGTCTGGCTCAACCGCTCCGGCGTTCCCTTCCTGGGGGCCGGCCCGCCGCCGGAGCGGACCGTGGGCGGGCTTGGCGACCTCGTCGCAAGCCTGGAGCGGTCCTTGCCGGCCGGGGGGTGATCGGTGCGCCGGAGCGCGGCTCACGCATGCAGGATGTGGACGTCCGCGGCGTTTCCTGCATCTTTCGGGCTTGGTCGCGCGTCCGGGCGTGCACCGGGCGCCACCTCCCCCCCGGCCGCGGAATCAGCGCCGCGCTGCGCGCGTCGGGCAGGTGCGAACACCGAACACCATGTAGAGCGGGCACACGCCGGCCGCCGCCGTGAGCAGCGCAACGGCGCCGGCCGCCCCGGCCACGACGTGCCAGGGGCCCGTCAGCCGTAGGGCGGCGTAGCCCAGGACGACCGCCAGCACCAGGATCCGATCGCCCGCGCCCTCGTTGACCCACTGTGCCGTGTCCGACCGCCTCCCGGCACCGCGTTCTGGTGCTGCCGCGATGCACCCTGAGACTACCCGCCCGCCCGCAGGGGGGAGGTCCGTGCGGCTTTTCACAGTCGGCGGCCGGTTGTCGGCCAGGGCGCATAGGCACTGCGGATGGACGGTGCGGGCGCTCGGTTGGCTCGTAGTCGACGCGTCCACGCGGCACAGGGCGGCCAGGATGGCGCTCACCTGCTCGCGCGTCGCGTATACGTCGGCGGTCCAGTCCTCGTGGCCGCGGGCGGGCAGGCGGACGCCTGCGGGGCCGGCGCCTGCGCGTGCGCGCCCAGGGAGAGGCGGCGCGGGACGAGCCGTTCGCGCAGGCTCGCGAGGGCCAGTTCCTCGACGCCCTCCCGCTCGGTCAGCGCCGCCGATGCGGTCGAACAGGCATTCGGGCACCTGCGCCTCTGGCCCGGGCCCTCGCGCACGTAGGCGAGGACGGCCTCCCCCTAGATCGGCGTGAGCACGGACGGCTCTCGCCCGCCACGGAACTCTCCTGGCGGGCACGCACCGGGCACAGGGAGATCCCGCCACCCTCGCGCCCATGGCGGTGGAGCCCAGCCGAAGCGGCCGGCCACCCTCCGACAGGAGCATCGTGTCGATCCTGCCGCTCCCGACCAGCGCGAAGTGGTCTGTGGGGTCTCCCGTCCGCTACAGGGTCGCCCCCGCCTTGAGCCGGCGGGGCGGCCGGCGTCCGGACAGGGTCTCGAGCGTGGTCTGAGCGTCGGCGCGGTTTCCCGGATGGGTGCACCCGTGCACCACCACGCCCTCGTCCAGCGCGGCGCCGGCGCCGACCACGATGGCGGTGCGCCAGCCGTTGGGCGGGATCGCCCCTCCCGACAGCGGCAAA
>JAKASY010000340.1 GCA_021817625.1 Bacillota bacterium
GCTCGGGGCGCGCACGGCGGCGGGAGACCTGCGGGCCGACCTCACCGTCCTCGCCGCCGGCGCGTGGAGCACGCCGCTCGTCGCCCCCTGGCTCGAGATGCCCGTGACGCCCGTCAAGGGCCAGGTCGCGAGCGTGCGCGCCGAGGCGGCAGTGGCAAGGCACATGCTGTCCGGCGCCGCCTATGTCCTGCCGCGCAGCGACCACACGTTCACGGTGGGCGTGACGGTGGAGTCCGTCGGCTTCGACCGGCGCGCGACGGCCGGTGCCCTGTGCGACATCCTCGGGCGCGGCTGGGCCACCGTGCCTGCCCTGCGCGACAGCGTGTTCGAGCGCACGTGGACAGGGCTTCGGCCCGCCTCCCCGGACGAGCGCCCGTACATCGGTCCCGTGCCGGGGCTCGAAGGGCTCATCGTGGCGACGGCGCACTTCACCTACGGCATATTCCTCGCCCCGGCCACGGCCCGTATCGTGGCGGCGCTGGCCGAGGGCGAGCCCGCGCCGCTCGACCTGTCGCCGTACCGCCCTGAGCGCCACGCGCGCTCGCACGCCGGGACCCAGGCATAGCCCGCCCGGACCAAGGTCCGATCGTCACGCCAAGGAGTGGCCGTGGACGGGCGACAAGGTGAACCTGGCGGAGGGGCTCGCGCTCTTCGACGAGGCGTGGAGCCCGCGCATCGTGGCAGAGCGCAACAACTACAAGGTGCAGGTTGTCAAGGTGCGCGGCGAGTTCGTGTGGCACCGCCACGACGACACCGAGCAGCTGTTCCTGGTCCTGTCCGGCCGGCTGGAGATCCAGCTGCGCGACCGCACGCTGTTCCTGGCGCCCGGCGAGCTGTTCGTCGTGGCGCGCGGCGAGGAGCACCGCCCACGCTCCGACAAGGGGGCGGAGATCCTCCTGATCGAGCCCGCGGGCACGGTGAACACGGGTGACGCCGGCGATCCGCTCACGGCACCCGAGCGCCGCATCCGAGCTTGCGTCGCGGCGTGCGTCTGGTGCGTAGAGGTGCGTGCCCCAAGAGGAAGCCGGCGCCCCGGTCGGGAACTGCGCATGCGAGCGGGCCTGGCATCCATGCAGCGAGGCGGGGGGCGGACCGAAGTGGACGAGGCGAATGGAAAGCGCCTGATCGTTCGGGTGGACGACTTCGGCATGTGCCATGCGGTGAACGAGGGAATCGCCGAAGCGTTCGAGAGGGGCATCGCCACCCAGACCTCCCTCATGGCGCCTTGCCCCTGGCTGACCGAGGCCACGGCGCTGGCGCGACGGATGTCGCTGCCGGTCGGGCTGCACATGACGCTCACGTGCGAGTGGGACTTCTTGCGCTGGACGCCGCTCACGGCGGGCCCCTCCCTGCGCTCGGCGGACGGCACGTTCTACCGCACGGTCGAGGACGCGCGTCGCCACAGCGAGCGCGACGAGGCGGTGGCCGAGCTCCTGGCCCAGGCGCAGCGTGTGGCCTCCGAGGGCCTCGAGCTCGGCTACCTCGACGTCCACATGGGCGACGTCGCGCACGACGCCTGCGCCATCGTTGCCGAGCGTCTGGGCCTGCCGCTGGTGCCACAGGGCTTCGAGCGCTCCTTCCCGCTCACGTCCCTGGACGGGCTCAGCGACCGCGACGGTGCGGGCAAGAAGGCATGGCTGCTCGACTATCTTGCGCGGCTCACCCCCGGCACGCACCTGCTCGTCTGCCACCCCGCCGTCGCCGGGCCGGAGCTCTCCTCGATCACCGGCCCAGACTCCATCCCCTACCGCTGGGCCGAGGAGTACCGCCGCTCCGACCTCGCCGTGCTGACGGACCCCGAGGTGCGCGAGGCGGTCGAGCGCCTGGGCATCGAGCTGACGTCCGTGGCGGCGCTCTCGGCGCGGCAGGCGGGGGCGGTGCGGCCCTGGGCCGGCAGCGCCGCGGACGGAGCGTAGCCAGGCCGACGCGGGCGCGGCCGGATGCTCAGACGCCCGGCAGGCTCCGGGCCATGGCGACGAAGGGGTCGATGGACGCGGGGCTGGCCAGCGCGTCGCGGCTGATCACGCGCTCGGGCAGCTCGCCCCGCAGGATGCGCTTCACCGGCACCTCCACCTTCTTGCCGTTGAGCGTGCGGGGGATCTCCGGCACGGCCAGGATGCGGTCCGGCACGTGGCGGGGCGAGAGGGCCTCGCGCAGGCGGTCGCGCACGGCCCGCTCGAGCGCGGCGTCCAGGTCCTGCCCCGGCGCAAGGGCGAGGAACAGGAGCATCTGCGACTCGCCGCCGGGTCGCTCCACGTCCACGACCAGGCTGTCGGCGACCCCTGGGACCTCCTCCACCACGCGGTAGACCTCGGCCGTGCCGATGCGCACCCCGTGGCGGTTGAGCGTGGCGTCGGAGCGGCCCTGGATCACGGCCCCGCCCGAGGGTACAAAGCGCACCCAGTCGCCGTGGCGCCAGATCCCCGGATAGGTGTCGAAGTAGCTCCTGCGATAGCGCTCGCCGTCCGGGTCTTGCAGGAGCCCGAGCGGCATGGCCGGCATGGGGCGCGTGACGACGAGCTCCCCGACCTCGCCCGTGAGCGGCCGCCCGCCCTGGTCGAACGCCTCCGCCTTCACCCCGAGCAGGGGCGCCTGGATCTCCCCCGCCCGAACCGGCAGGAAGGGGACGCCGCCGAGAAGGCCCGAGCACACGTCGGTGCCGCCGCTCAGGGAGGCGAGCCAGACGTCGCCCTTCACGTGCTCGTACACCCAGGCGAAGGCCTCGGCCGAGAGGGGCGAGCCCGTCGATCCCACGCTGCGCAGGGCCGAGAGGTCGGCGACCTCGCGCGGCCGCACGCCCGTCCGCATGCAGGTGGCCAGGTACGCCGCGCTCGTGCCGAAGTAGGTGATCCCCTCCTCCCCCGCCCAGCGCCAGAGCGCGCCCGGGTCGGGGTGGCTGGGACTGCCGTCGTACAGGAGGGCGGTGGCGCCCAGGAGGAGGGCGCTCACGACCACGTTCCACATCATCCAGCCGGTGGTCGTGAACCAGAAGAAGCGGTCGCCGGGGCCGATGTCCAGGTGCAGCCCCTGCTGCTTCAGGTGCTCCACGAGCATGCCCGCGTGGCCGTGCACGATCGCCTTGGGCGGGCCCGTCGTGCCCGACGAGTAGAGCACCCAGAGCGGGTGGTCCGCCGGCACGGCGGAGAAGGCGGGCGGCGCGCCGCCGGCTATGGCGTCCTGCCACGGCGCCGGGAGCGGCAGGCCCAGCGCGTCCCCCCAGGCGCCGAGGTGGTCCACGAGGAGCGTGCGCTCGAGCGTCGGCAGGCTGGCTGCAAGCCGCCGAACAGTGGCACGGCGGTCGACGCCGCGGCCCGCGTACACGTAGCCGTCCGAGGCCACGAGCACCTTGGGCGCGAACTGCCCGAGGCGGTCGGCGGCGCCCTCGGGCCCGAAGTCGGGCGAGCACTGCGACCAGATGGCCCCCAGCCCGGCGCTCGCGAGGAAGGCCACGACCGCCTCCGGCCCGTTCGGCAGGTAGCCCGCGACCCGGTCGCCGGGGCCGACGCCCGCGCGCCCGAGCCAGGCCTGGAGCGCCCCCACCTGGGCGTGGAGGTCGCGCCAAGAGAGGACGCGCCGGCCCCTTGCCTCCGACAGGGCGATGAGGGCCGGCGTCCCGTCGGGAGGATGGCGCAGGGCGTGCTCGGCGTAGTTCAGGCGGGCGCCGTCGAACCAGCGCGCGCCCGGCATGGCGCTCTTCTGGAGGACGCTGCGGTACCGCGTGGCGGCACGGACGTCGAAGAAGGCCCAGATGGACGCCCAGAAGCCCTCGAGGTCGTCGACCGACCAGGCGTGCAGGCGCCGGTAGTCCTCGGGCTCGACGCCCTCGTGCCCGACGGAGAGCCCATACCTGTGCATGGCGCTCGCGCGCCGCCGCTCGAGCGACGGCCGCCAGAGCACCGTGCCCTCGGCGACACCCCGCGGCCGCGCGTCCTCCACCATGGCCCGCCCTCCCAGCACAGGGTGCACTGCCGGACGGTTCCACAGGCGGCGGCCGGCGCCCTTCAGGCTCGCCCTATACTGGACGGGGACGCAGGCGGCGCGAGGGGCAGATCG
>JAKASY010000341.1 GCA_021817625.1 Bacillota bacterium
GATCAGGAGGCCGATCGCCACGCCCCGCAGGGACTCGATCAGGACGGCGCTGCCCAGCTGGGGCAGAAAGCGCGTGGCCTCGGCGAAGCCGACGGGCACGATCAGGGCACCCAGCATGGCACCCCAGTTGTTGCCTACGCCACCGATGAGGATGGCCGCCCACAGGATGAAGGTCTCGTTCGGCAGCATGGCCGATGGGTTGAAGGCGGTGGCGTACTCGCCCAGGAGGGCGCCACCGCAGCCGGCGATGAACGAGCCGAGGATGAACACCAGGAGCTTGAGCGAGAAGGTGTTGCGCCCGAACGCCGCGGTCACGCCCTCATCCTCGCGGATGGCCCGGAGTGCGCGGCCCAGGGGGGCGCGCCGGATGCGCTCCGCGGCGACGAGCACGATGCCCAGGGCGACCAGGGTGATCGCCCCGAAGTAGAGCTGCTGGCCGGTGGCGGAGAGGCTCGGCGGTACGGGCTGGGGGATGCCGAAGATGCCGTCCCAGCCGTTGAAGAAGCTCGTCTCGTTGCCGACGATCGTGTACACGACCTGGCCGGCCGCGACGGTGACGATCGCCAGGTAGTCGCTGCGCAGGCGGCCGAGGGCGGTGACGCTGATCAAGAGGCCTAGGATGGCGGCGGCGGCGCCGCCGGCGACGATGTTCAGCGGGAAGGGCACGTGCGCGCCCAGGATGTAGGTCATGAGGCTTCCGGACGCGGGCGGGCCGATGCTCAGGACACCGCTCACGAGCGCGCCGATGGCGACGAACGTGATGTACGTGAAGTTCAGGATGCCGGTGTAGCCGAACTGCAGGTTGAGGCCCAGGCAGAGTATGGCGTAGATGGCGGCAAGGGGCAGGAGCGAGGCGAGATAGGTCATCAGGCGCGCCCCCTCGAGGCGAAGAGTCCCTGCGGCCGCACGAGGATCAGCACGATCATCACCAGGAAGGCGATGGCCTGGGCGTAGGCGCTGTCGATGAAGCCGCCGGCGATCTCGGTCACGAGGCCGATGACCAGCGCCCCCAGCATCGCGCCGTAGGGCTTGCCGATGCCGCCCATGATCACGACGGCGAACACGAGGAAGAGGAAGAGGGCGCCGACGAGCGGCGTGAAGGACGAGACGTTCAGGGCGAGGACGACGCCGCTCATGCCCGCGAGGAAGCCCGACACAAGCCATGTCACGTCGGTCACGCGCGTGGTGTCGATGCCGCTCACCTCGGCCAGCTCGCGGTTGTCCGACATGGCGCGCATCGCCTTGCCCATGCGCGTGTGCTGGAGCATGAGGTAGACGCCGACCAGGCACACCGCGGTCACGGCCATGATCACGAGCTCCTGGCCGGTGAACAGGAATGGGCCGACGGCGACGTTCGTCTGCTGGGTGACCGTGTAGGTCTGGAAGTTCGGGCCCCAGAGCGACTGGATGCCGTTCTGGATGATGAGCGACAGGCCGCGGGTGACGATGAGCATCGTCAGGAGCGGCACCCGCCGGTCGAGGAAGGGCCGGAAGAGCACGCGGTTTGTGATCACCGCGAACACGGCCACGCCCAGGGCGGCGATCACCATGGCGGGCCAGACGCTCATGCCGTGGGCGTTCAGCAGGAGGGCGAGGTAGGCCCCGAGCGTGGCGTAGTCGCCGAAGGCGAAGTTCACGAAGTTCGTCACGCCGAACTGGAGCGACAGGCCGACGCCGGCGAGGGCGAGGACCGACGCGGTGACGAGGCCGAAGCCGACGGAGAGAAGGACGATGTTCACACCGCGGCCTCCCCCGGCTCGGGCGCCTGGACGAGCAGGCGGCCGCCCTCGGTGATCACCTCGTCGTCCACCTCCACGGTGGGCTCGAGCACGACGATGTCCATGTGCACCCGGCTCGCGGTCCTGCCCTCGAGGGTGAGGTTGTCGCCGATGCCGACGTGGGCGGTGCCCCAGGCCTTCTTGGCCTCGCGGATGCGGTCGAGCACCGACCAGCGGTTGGTGCCGACGGCGAACTCGCCGATGCCTCGCCCGCCCTCGTCGCCTTCGGCCAGCATCTCGGCGAACAGCTTGGCCTCGCGCCCGCCCTCCACGGCCACGAAGCGCCCGCCCTCGATGCGCGCGCGAAACGGCTCCTTGCGGTAGCCGATGTCGCGCCGCTCCAGCACGAGCGGGTCGACGAGCACCCCCTCGGCGCTGCCCTCCACCGGGGCGATGGCGGCCTCGCCCCCCGGCAGGGAGGTGAAGCCGCCCGGCGCCGGCACGTCGCCACCGAGGGAGAAGCTGCGCCGGCCCTCGATGGACAGGGTGATGTCGGTGCCAAGCGGCGTGCGCAGGCGCACGCGTGTCGCCCGATCGAGGCGGGTGCGCACGGCCGAGGTGAGGGCGTTCACCTGGCGGTAGTCGGCGAGGAGCCCGCCGGTGAGCATCGCCGCCTCCTCCAGGCCCCAGATCTCCACCAGGCGGCGGCCACCCTTCAGGGCCTGGCGGAACGCGTCCGTGTGCACGAGGGCGTAGCTGGCGGCGGCGATCGTGACGTCGGCCGCGGCCATCGCCGCCGCCACCGCCGGCGGCGGCTCCTCGCCGCCGACGCGCGCCGCCGGCATCGAGACGATGCTCGGCCGTCCGCCCCGGGTGGCGATGACGGCGGCGAGCGCCTCGATGCAAAGCGCTGGCCGGCCCGGGTCGGTGACGATGAGGACGTTCTCCCCGTCGCCCACGCGCAGGATGTCCCGCACGACGACCTGGGCGGCGGGCACCAGTTCATGAAGCGCGGCCATGGTCTTCCCTCCGTAGGGCGAGATCGCCGGGCGCGGTGGGCGCGCGGGGCGATCCCGAAGATGCTCGTACGGTCGGCTAGAACTTCTCGAGCGCGGTGTCCGGGATGGTGGCGATCGTCTTGAGCGTCTCGTGCGCGCCCCACACGTAGACGCTGAATGGGCCAACGACGTTGTGCCACTGGTTGAAGTCGACGGTCGAGGCCGCACCCTGGTAGTTGATCTTCTTGCCCTCTTTGAGGAGCTTGAGGCCCTGGGCGTAGGAGTAGACGGGCGTGCCGGGCGGGCTCGAGACCTTGGTGACGTCCTTCACCCACTTGGAGCCGACGGTGGTGCCCGCCATGTCCATCGCCAGGGCGGCGACGATCACGCCGTCGTACTCCTCGGGCGCGAGGTTGGCCGGGGCGCTCAGGTGGTTGACCTTCTTGTTCCAGTAGTTGAAGACGCTCGCCGCCTGGTCGCTCTCGAGGGCGCCGTTGGTCATGTAGTTGTTGGTCGTGGCCGTCTTGGCGCCCATGGCCTTGTACACGTCGGTCGTGGACTCGAGGTTCGTGCCGACCCAGTGCGTCTGGGCGTCGAAGCCGAGCTGGTTGACCTCGGAGAAGAATGTGCCGGCCGTCTGCGGGTCGAGCTGGTAGAAGACCACCTGCGGCTTGGCCTGGACCAGCCTCAAGACCTGGCTGCGGTAGGAGGTCGACTGCGGCACGACCGCGATGTTCGCGAGAATCTTGCCGCCGTGGCGCTTGTAGGCCTGCTCGATCGGCGCTACCAGCGTCTGCGCCGAGGACGCGGTGGTGAACACCATCACGGCCGTCTTCCAGTGCATGTGGATGGCCCACCAGGCCATGGCCGTGCCCTGGACCGAGTCGGCGGGCGTGGTGCGGAAGAAGTATGGATCCGTTTCATGGTTGAGGGCCGTCGTGCCGCCCTGGATGAAGATCGGCACCTGGGCCTTGGTGGCGATGGGGATGAGCGCGGGGCCGGCGTTCGAGGTTGGCCCGAACTCGGCCACGATGTTGTCGACCGACACGAGCTTGCGGAAGGCGGGCACGGCGTCGACGGGATCGCTCGCCGAGTCGGCCGTGTAGTCCTTGAGCGGCCGGCCGAGCACGCCGCCAGCGGCGTTGATCTCGGCGATGGCGGCCTTGACGCCGGTCAGCTCGTCGGGTCCGTCAAAGCTGATGAAGCCCGTGAACGGTCCCATGAAGCCGACGGGTATGGGGGCGGAGCTGGCGCGCAGGCCGCGGGCCAGCGACGGAGCGCCGAACGTGCCCACGACCAGCGCCGCGGAGGCGGCGACCGTCGCCCA
>JAKASY010000342.1 GCA_021817625.1 Bacillota bacterium
TGGCGGACTGGGCGCTCGGTCGCCGCCTGAGCTTCGAGCCGGTCGGGCAGGTGATGGGCAGCTCCATCTACCACACGGGCTGGTCGTACATGCCCGGGTGGCAGAGTGGCGAGCTCGACGCGCCGACGCGCGCCGCGCACAGCGTGCGCACCCTGGCCCTCGAGCGCATGCGCCAGGAGGCGCAGGTGCTTGGCGCGACCGGCGTCGTGGCCGTGCGCATCACTCGCCGCGCCTACGCCTGGGGCGAGAACCTTACGGAGTTCACGGCGACGGGCACGGCGGTGCGCGTGGCCTCCGCCCCCCCGGCGGCGCGGCCGTTCCTCGCGACGGTCGACGGCGCGGACCTCACGCGCCTCGTGACAAGCGGCCACGTGCCGCTGGGCGTGGCGCTCGGGGTGTCGGTGGCCTACGTCTACACCGACTGGACGAGCCTGATGCAGGGAGCGAGCTGGGCCAACCAGGAGATGGTCGCGTTCACCCAGGCGACCTACGCGGTGCGCGAGCTGGCCATGGGCCGGCTCGAGCAGCAGGCGCGCGCGGACGGCGCGGACGGTGTGATCGCCTACGACACGGCGATGGCGGTCGAGGCGGTGGAGCGCGGCGGTGGCGGCGGCCAGGGCGAGCGCACGGACCACATCCTGGAGTTCTCGGCCATCGGCACGGCCATCGGCCGTGTGCATGGCGAGCGCGGCAGCCTCGGCGCGCTTGCCGTTCTGTCCCTTGGCGACGCGAGTGAGGAGGGAGTCTGAGATGGCCACGCCGGAGGGTATCCAGGACCTGCCCAAGGCGGCGATCGAGCGGCTTACGCAGAGTGCAGCCGCCGGCAGCGCCCTGTTCACGAGCGACCTGTCAGTGAACGAGTTCGTCATGGTGAAGGACGCGGGCTTCGAGCCGCTGGGCCTCGTGATCGGCTCGTCCATCTACCACATCGGCTACCAGCAGTCGATGTGGCGGCAGAACCAGGAGATGCAGGTGCTCACCCAGGCGACATACCACGCGCGCGAGCTCGCGATGTCGCGCATGGAGGAGGAG
Source organism: Bacillota bacterium (assembly GCA_021817625.1). The sequence continues at coordinate 1,033 of JAKASY010000342.1, forward strand.
GCCGACCGGCTGGGCGCGGACGGCGTGGTGGGCGTGCGCCTGGTGGTCAACCGCTACGACTGGGGGGCCGACCTGGCCGAGTTCATGGCCGTTGGCACGGCCGTCCGCCACAGCGGCGGCAAGAGCCACCGCACGCACGACGGCCGGCCGTTCACGAGCGATCTCTCCGGCCAGGACTTCTGGACGCTCATGCGCACCGGCTACCGGCCGGTTGGGCTCGTCATGGGCAACTGCGTCTACCACGTGGCCCATCAGACCCTGGGGCAGTACATGCGCACGGTCGGCCAGAACCAGGAGATGCTCAACTTCACCCAGGCCATGTACGACGCGCGCGAGCTCGCCATGGAGCGCATGCAGGCCGAGGCCGCGAACCTCAAGGCCGAGGGCATCGTGGGCGTGCGCATCGACGAGAAAAGCCACGGCTGGGGCAGCCACGTGATCGAGTTCTTCGCGGTCGGCACGGCCGTGGTGCCACTCGAGGGAGCGCCCGGCATGGGCGCGCCGCAGGTCACGCTGTCCCTGAGCGACTAGCGACCGGAGGACAGGGCACGAAGGGGGCTCGCGCGTGCGCATGCGCCGTCTTGGCAGCGGCGGACCCGAGGTTTCCGCGGTCGGCCTGGGCCTCATGGGCTACGGCGCCTACGACGAGGCGGAGTCGGTCGCGACGATCCGCATGGCGCTCGACCGCGGCGTGAACTTCCTCGACACGGCCGACATCTACGGCGAAGGCGAGAACGAGGCCCTGGTGCGCAGGGCCCTGGGCGACCGCCGCCGCGAGGTGGTGCTCGCCACCAAGTTCGGCAACGTGCTGGGCTCGCCGGGCGAGATCGACAGCAGCCCCGCCTACGTCCGTCGCGCCTGCGACGAGAGCCTGCGCCGGCTGGGCACGGACCACATCGACGTCTACTACCAGCACCGGGTCGACCCGCGCACGCCGATCGAGGAGACGGTGGGGGCGATGGCGGATCTCGTGCGGGCCGGAAAGGTGCGCTACCTCGGGCTGAGCGAGGCCGCGGCGGAGACCGTCCGGCGCGCCCACCGCGTGCACCCGATCGCGGCGCTGCAGACCGAGTACTCGCTCTGGACGCGCGATGCCGAGGCGGAGGTGCTGCCGACCGTGCGCGAGCTCGGCATCGCCTTCGTCGCCTACAGCCCGCTCGGGCGGGGCTTTCTCGCGGGCCGCTTCGGCAGCGCCGGCGACGTGCCCGAGGGCGACGGCCGGCGGCGTCACCCGCGCTTTCAGACGGGCAACGTCGAGCAAAACCGCCGCCTGGTGGTGGCGCTCCAGGAGATCGCGCGACCGCGCGGCCTCACGGCGGCCCAGGTCGCCTTGGCGTGGGTGCTCGCCCGCGGCGACGACATCATTCCGATCCCCGGCACCCGGCGCCGTCCGTATCTCGAGGAGAACCTCGCCGCGGCCGACGTCGCCCTCGATAAGGCGGAGCTGGCACGCCTGGACGCCCTGTTCCCGGTCGGCGCCGCGGCCGGCGAGCGCTACCCCGAGGCGGGCATGCGCCGGCTCAACGGCTAGGCGCGGGACGGCGGGCGGGGACGGGCAGGTGCGACTGCGGGCTTGCTCCGGGCAGGCCGCGTGACGCTGGCGAACGCGCCGCGGCCGACGACGACGCCGTAGCGGCGGTGGGTGTCGATGCGCACAGCCAGGGCGGCGTCGGTGGCGTACTGGGCGTGCACCAGGCGCGGGGTCGCTGAGACCCGGTGCGTCGCCGTCCACGCTAGCGCCCGTCCGCGCCCGCCCCCTCTGGGGCCGCGCGCGCGGCGGCGTCACGGGCGACGCCCATGCACGCCCCGAAGGAACCCGATCAGCGCGGCGAAGTACGCCTCCTCGTCGTCCCACATCGCGAGGTGGCTTCCTCCCTCGAGCACGACGACGCGGGCCTCGGGCATGCGCCGGCCCATCTCCTCGATGTCGGCCACCTGCATCGTGTCGTGCCGGCCGACCATGAGGAGTGTGGGCACGGTGATGCGGGCCAGATCGGCCCAGCGGTCCCAGTCCTTGAACGTGCCGGTGACCACGAACTCGTTCGGGCCCTGCATGGTGTTGTACACGGGCGTCGCAAGGTGGGCGAACATCCGGGCGACGGGCTCCGGCCAGGGCACGACTCGACACACGTGCCGCGCGTACAGGTGGTCCATGAGGAGCTCCACGTAGCGCGGATTGTCGTAGTCGCCGGCCGCCTCGAAGCGGGCGAGCTCGTCTTGCACGGCTCGGGGCATGGCGGCGCGAAGCTTGTCCGTGCCCGCCATGTAGGAGGCGACGCTCGCCGTCATGTTGGACACCACGAGCCCCGCCAGGTGCCGCTGGTACTTGAGCGCGTACTCGACGGCGAGCATGCCGCCCCACGACTGGCCGTACAAATAGAAGTGCTCGAGGCCGAGCCCTTGGCGCACCTGCTCGACCTCTTCGCGAAAGCGCTCCACCGTCCACAGCGAGGGGTCGTCCGGCTGGTCGGAGTAGTACGAGCCGAGCTGGTCGTAGTAGTAGAACTCGAAGCCGGCCTGCGGGAAATGGCGCTCGAACACTTCCAGGTATTCGTGCGTGCAGCCTGGGCCGCCGTGCAGCAGGAGCACCTTCACGTCGCCGCTCCCCACGCGGTGGGTCCATACGTTGTAGCGCCCGTCGACGCGAATCGTGCGCGAACCGCCCCACCCTGCCACGCCTGCCGCCTCCTTACTTTGCCCCGGGATCTGCCGCCATGGCCCTGCGCCGCTAGCCGACGAGGCCGTGCGTGTGGGCGTACACGGCGAGCTGCGTGCGGTCGTACAGGCCGAGCTTGGAGAGCAGGCTCGACACGTGCGTCTTCACCGTCTTGATGCCGATGCCGAGGCTGTCGGCGATCTCCTGGTTGCTCTTTCCCTGCGCGATCTCGAGCAGGACCTCGCGCTCGCGCGCGGTGAAGGCGGAGGCGGCGTTCTCCCGCAAGGCGGGCTGGCGCACGGCCCGCACGACGGAGGCGGCGACGTTGCGGTCGAGCGTCGCCTGACCGTAGAT
>JAKASY010000343.1 GCA_021817625.1 Bacillota bacterium
GGTCGCCGCGATGCGCTCATGGAAAACCCCCCAAGAGTGGGCTGCAGGGGAGATCACGTGGCGACTGGAATTGTTGGACCTTTAGTTCCACGTTCTGACCCGTTTCCCTGTCGAGCGCGGGGATGGGCGCCCGGTGCGGAGGGAGAGGTGGCGGGATGGCCTGGGTAACGGCGGTCGCCGGCCGCGCCGTGCGCCTGCGCGGCGGCTTCTGGGGCGCGTGGGAGGAGCGCCTGCGCACGAGGGTGCTGCCCTACCAGTGGCGCGTTCTGTGCGACGAGGAACCCGGCATCGAGCCGCCGAGCCATGCCCTGCGCAACCTGCGCCGGGCGGCCGGCGAGGGGCCGGACGACGGCGCCGGCTACCTCGGCCGCTACCACACGGACACCGACCTCGCCAAGTGGCTCGAGGCCGCGGCCTACCTCCTGGAGCGCGCGCCGGAGCCGGCCCTCGACGCGGCCGCCGAGACCATCGTCTCCCTCGCCGCGAAGGGCCAGTGGCCCGACGGCTACCTCAACTCGCGCACGACCCTCGACCCGGAGCGCCGGCGCTGGCGCAGCCTGCGCCGCGACCACGAGCTCTATGCGGCCGGCCACTGGCTGGAGGCGCTCGTCGCCTACCATGCCGCCAGCGGCAGCACGCTCGCGCTCGAGACGGCGGTGCGCCTGGGCGACTGCCTCACGACCGACTTCGGCCCGGGGTCGCCGCGCCCCGAGGCCTACCCGGACCATCCGGAGACGGAGCTGGCGCTCGTCCGCCTGTGGCGGGCGACCGGGCGCGAGGCCTACCTCGAGCTCGCCCGCCACTTCGTCTACGAGCGCGGCCTCGCGCCCGTGTTCGGGCGTGAGGCGGAGCGCGACGGGGAGCCCAGGCGGTACGACGAGACGTACTCGCTGAGCGACCGCCCCCTCCTCGAGCAACCCGTTGCGCAGGGCCACGCGGTGCGCGCCATGTACCTGTACGCCGGCGCGGCGGACGTGCTCGCGGCCCGGCCCGACCCCGCCCTCGTCGAGGCGCTCGACCGCCTGTGGCTCGACGTCACGAGCCGCCAGATGTTCGTCACCGGCGCGGTCGGGAGCGACGGCGAGGGCGAGCGCTTCACGATCGGCTACGACCTCCCGCCCGATCGGGCGTACGCCGAGACCTGCGCGAGCGCGGGGCTCATCCTGTGGGCCCGCCGCATGCTCGCCCTCAAGGGCGACGCGCGGTACGCCGACGTGATCGAGCGCGCCTTCTACAACGGCCTCCTGAGCGGCGTGTCCCTCGACGGCGAGCGCTACTTCTACGTCAACCCCCTGGAGGTCTGGCCCGCGCAGGCGGCGGCGCGCCACGACCTGATCGACGTGGCGCGGGTGCGCCAGGCGTGGTTCGAGTGCGCCTGCTGCCCGCCCAACCTCGCCCGCCTCCTGGCCTCGGTGGCGGACGACCTCTACGGCCTCGGCGCCGACGGCGAGAGCGTGTACGTCCATCAGTTCGCCGCCTCCGAGGCGCGCGTGCCGCTTCAGGGCGGGGAGGAGGTGCGCCTCTCGCAGCGGGGCGACTACCCCTGGGCGGGGGAGATCGCCGTGCGGGTCGAGGCCGCCCCGGGCCGGCCCTGGCGCCTCGCCTTGCGGCGCCCGGGCTGGGCGCGCGGCTTTGGCGTGCGGGTGAATGGGGAGGGGGTGGACGTCGCGCCCGCCGCCGACGGCTACCTGCACATCGAGCGCGCGTGGCGGCCCGGCGACGAGGTGACGGTCGCGCTCGACCTGCCGGTCGAGCGCGTGAGCGCCCACCCCCTCGCCTGGGGCCTTGGCGGCCGCGTCGCCCTCATGCGCGGGCCGCTCGTCTACTGCCTCGAGGAGGCGGACAACGGGCCCGGGCTCGCGGCCCTGTCGGTCGTCGCGGGCGAGGGCTGGGGGCCTGCCCCTGCCCCCGACCTCCTGGGCGGGGTCGTCGTCCTGCGCGGGCCCGTCGCCCGCCGCCTGGCGGCGGCGGACGGCGCCCTCTACAGCGCCGACCGCCTGGGCGTCGCCATGGAGGGGGCGACGGCCGTCCCCTACATGCTGTGGGGCAACCGCGGCGAGGGCGAGATGGCCGTCTGGCTGCCGGAGCGTTAGGGCGGCGCCGCCTCGCGGAAGGAAACGGTCATACGTTTGCGGAAAGCACGGCCCACCTCGCCGTCAGGGCAGGGGAGGGGGGGCGGGCCGCGATGCGGGCGGTGGTGGTCGGCGGCGGCGTCATCGGCTGCGCCTGCGCCTACTACCTCACGCGGGCGGGGGCGGCCGTCACCCTGGTCGAGGCGGGCGCGCTCGGCTCGGGCACCTCGTCCCGCTGCGACGGCAACGTCCTGCTCGTGGACAAGAATCCGGGCTTCGACGCGGCCATGACGGTCCTCAGCCAGGAGCTATTGCACGGGCTCAGCGCCGTCCTGGGCGAGATGGAGTACCGCCGGCCCGGGAGCTACCTGGTGTGTGACGGCGAGGACGAGGTCGAGCCCGCGCGGCGGTGGGTGGACGAGATGCGGGAGGGCGGCCTGCCGTTCGAGTTCCTCGACCGCGAGGCGGTGCACCGCCGCCTGCCCGACCTCGCCCCGGACGTGCCGGCCGGGCTCTACTGCGCGGCGGACTCCACGCTCAACCCCCTCCTGTACGTGGCGCGCCTCGCAGCGTGGGCGCGCGAGCACGGCGCCGAGCTGCGCCCCTACGCCCGCGTGGCGCGCCTCCTGGTCGAGGGAGGGCGGGCGCGCGGCGTGGAGCTCGCCTCGGGCGAGCGTGTCGCGGCCGACGCGGTGGTGGTCGCCGCCGGCGTGTGGACCCCCACGCTCCTTCGTCCGCTCGGCCTCGCCGTGCCGATCCGGCCGCGCAAGGGGACGCTCCTCGTCTCGGCGCGGGGGCCGCGCTTCGGCGACCTCAAGGTCATGGAGTTCGGCTACCTGATGAACAAGTTCGGCCAGGAGCGCAAGGCGACGCCGGAGATGGAGCGGTACGGCGTGGCCCTCGTCTACGAGCCCACCACGAGCGGCAACTTCCTCCTGGGATCGAGCCGCGAGTTCGCGGGGGAGGACACGTCGGTCTCGCTCGCCGTGGCCCGCGCCATCGCCCGGCGCGGCCTGCGCTTCTACCCCGGCATGGCGCGCTCGACGATCATCCGGGCTTATGCCGGCCTGAGGCCCTGGACGCCCGACCACCTGCCGGTGGTGTCGCCGGCGGCCGCCGTGCCCGGGCTGTACGTCGCGGCCGGCCACGAGGGCGACGGCATCGGCCTTGCGGCCGTGACGGGCCTTCTGATCTCGGACCTCCTGCTCGAGCGGCCGCCCGCCATCGACCTGTCGCCGCTGGCCCTCGAGCGCTTCGCGTCCGGGGGCGAGGCGGCGTGAGCGGCCGGGGCGGGCCCGAGGGGGATCTCGTGCTCTGCCGGTGCGAGCGCGTCACCCTGGCCGAGATCGTCGAGGCGGCCGACCGCCTCGACGTCCGCGCCCTGCGCCAGCTCAAGCTCTGGACGCGCGCCGGCATGGGCATCTGCCAGGGGCGTGTGTGCCGCCCGGCGCTCGAGGGGGTGGCCGAGTCCCTGGGCCTCGAACGTGGCGAGGCCGAGCTGCGCGTGCGGCCGCCGCTGCGGCCCCTGGAGCTCGGCGCCCTCGCGGGCGGCGAGGAGCCGTGAGCGGCCGTCTCGACCCGTCCGCCCTCCCGGCCGGTGCGCGCCCCCCGGCTGCCCCTGCGGTGCGCTTCTACCTCGACGACCAGCCGTACGAGGGGCGCGAGGGCGAGCCGGCGGCGGTCGCGCTCTGGGCGGCCGGCGTCCGCTCCCTGGGCTACAGCGAAGCCACGGGCGAGGCGCGCGGCCTCTACTGCGCCATCGGACACTGCTTCGAGTGCCGCCTGCGCGTCGGGGAGCGGAGAGACCGCCGCGCCTGCCTCGAGCCCGTGCGCGAGGGCCTGCGGCTCTATCGCCAGGAGGCGCCGCCGCCGCTCGTGTTCGAGGGCCCGGCGGGGGAGGGGCCGGCATGAGCGCCCTGGGCGTGGACC
>JAKASY010000344.1 GCA_021817625.1 Bacillota bacterium
CAATCCCAAGCGCTTCGGCTTCGTCGTCGCCGACGTGCCGGAGCAGGAGGATCTGTACATCCCGCCGGACGGGATGCGCGGGGCGATGCACGGCGACCGCGTGCTCGCCCGCGTGGCAGCGCCCGGCCAGAACGGCGCCCATCCGAACGGCGTGATCGAGCGCGTCGTCCGGCGCGCGCGGGAGACGATCGTGGGCAACGTGGAGGGGCGCCCCGAGGGCCTTTGCGTGGTGCCGGACGAGCGCCGCATTCCCTACGACGTGTGGCTGGGGCCCGACGGCACCCTGGGCGCGGTCGAGGGCGAGAAGGTGGTCGTGACGGTCACCGCCTGGCCCAACGGCGACCAGCGCCTCGAGGGCCAGGTGCTGGCGCGCCTCGGCCGCGCCGGGGACGCGGGCGTCGACATCATGGGCATCATCCATCGCCACGAGCTGCCCACGAGCTTTCCGGACGACGTCCTGGCCGAGGCCGAGGCGACGGCCGACCGCGTCGGGCCCGAGGATCTGGCGGGGCGGTGGGACCTGCGCTCGGACGTCCTGGTGACGATCGACGCGGAGGAGTCGCGCGACCTGGACGACGCGGTCTCGCTCCTGCGCACGGAGCGCGGCTACCGCCTGGGCGTGCACATCGCCGACGTCAGCCACTACGTGCGCGAGGGGAGCGCCCTCGACCGCGAGGCCTACGAGCGCGCCACGTCGGTCTACCTCGTGGACCGCGTGCTGCCCATGCTGCCCGAGCGCCTGTCGAACGGCATCTGCTCGCTCAATCCCAAGGTCGACCGCCTGGCGATGACGATCCTCATCGACCTGGGCGAGGACGGGCAGCGCCTCGACTACCGCATCGGCAAGAGCGTGATCCGCACGACCGAGCGCATGACGTACAAGGCCGTGAACGCCGTCCTCGAGGGCGATCCGCAGGCGCGAGGGCGCTACGCGCCCCTCGTCCAGACGTTCGAGTGCATGCGCGACCTCATGCAGCGCCTGAGGGCGCGGCGGGAGGCGCGCGGCGCGATCGACTTCGAGCTCAGCGACGAAAAGGTGATCCTGGACGCCGAGGGCCACCCCGTGGCGATTCAGCGGCGCGAGCGCACGGTCGCCGACCAGATCGTGGAGGAGTTCATGCTGGCGGCCAACGAGGCCGTGGCCGAGACGTACGCGCGCCGCCGCGCCCCCTTCCTCTACCGCGTGCACGAGGAGCCCGACTCGGAGCGCATCGAGGGCCTGCGGGAGTTCCTCGCCCATGTCGGCTACACGCTGCCCAAGGGCGAGACGATGCACCCGCGCCTCCTGCAGGCGGTGCTGGGCCGGGCGGTCGGCCGTCCCGAGGAGCACCTCGTCTCCGCGGTCACCCTGCGCGCCCTGCGGCGGGCGCGATACAGCGCCGACTGCCTCGGCCACTTCGGCCTCGCGGCCGTGTACTACACGCACTTCACCTCGCCGATCCGCCGCTACCCGGACCTCATGATCCACCGCATCATCGGCGAGAGCCTGGCCGGTGCGCTCACGCCCGAGCGCATCGCCCACTACGAGGCCGTCCTGCCGGCCGCGGCCGAGCAGTCCACGGTGCGCGAGCGCCGCGCCGAGGAGGCGGAGCGCGACAGCGTCGACCTCAAGAAGACGGAGTTCATGGCCGCCCACGTCGGTGAGGACTTCGCGGGCCTGGTGTCCGGCGTCACCGCCTTCGGGCTGTTCGTCGAGCTGGAGAACACGTGCGAGGGACTGGTGCACGTGAGCTCGTTCCTCGACGACTACTATCAGTACCATGAGAGCCGCTACGCGCTCGTGGGCGAGAGGACCGGGCGGGTGTTCCGCCTGGCCGACCCCCTGCGCGTGCGGGTGATGCGTGTCGACCCCGCGCGCAACCAGGTGGAGCTCTGCCTGAGCGAGTTCGCCGACGCCGTCCAGAAGCGTCAGCGCATCTCCGCCGGCCCGCGCGGGGCATCGCGCCCCTACTCCGGCCCGCCGCGCGGCGGGTCGGGGCAGGCGGCCGGCGCGCCAACCGACAAGGGGAGGGTGCAGTAAGTGGCACAACGACAGGACCGGGACCGGGAGCGTCCCCGTCGGCACGAGCCGGCAGGCGCGCCCGGTCTGCCGGACGAGGGCTCGCCGCGGCCGATGTGGCTTAAGCCGCCGCCGCGGTCCAAGCAGCCCCGCCTGTCCTGGGATCAGATCATCGCCGGCGCCGCGGCGCGCCGAACGGGAGCGGAGGTGCCGGCGGAGGCGCCGGCCGCGCCCGCGCCGGAGGCGGCCGCGTCGGCGGAGCCCGGCCAGGGGCCCAAGCGTCGCCGCCGGCGGCGCGGGCGCCGCGGTCGCAGCGCGGTTGTGCCGGAGCGTGCCGACGCGGGCGCGGAGAGCGATAGCGGCGTCGAGGCTCCGGCGATCGAGGCGAGAGCGGCCGCGCCGGCGGCCGAGGAGCGGGCCGCCCTCCAGGGCCGTCGGCGGCGGGGCCGGCGCCCTGGCGCCCCGAGCCCGGGCCCGCTGGCAGAGGCGCAGGCCGTCGCGCCGGCGCCGCGGCAGGCCGCGCAGCGCCCTTCCATGACGCCGCCCGGCGCCCCCGACGACGACCGGCCCGTGATTGCCATCGGGCCGCCGCGCCAGCGCCGCCGCCGCCCGGACGGCTCCGGTCCGGGTGCGGGTCGCGGGCCCTCGCTTGGGGCGCCGGTCGGCCCGCGCGGGGCGGTCGCCCACGGGCCCCTGACCCCGCCGGCCCCGTCGCCCTCGCCGGCCATGCCGCCAATCGGCCTGAACGGGGGCTCCGGCTCGGCCGTGCCGCTGCTGCGCGAGGAGGCCGATGCCCTGGTGCGACACCACCTCGTGGCCCTGCGCGTGCATCCGCCCGTGCCGGCCGTGACACCGGCGGCGCGCGCCATCCGCCACCTGCACGGACCGCGCGTGCCCGGGGCGGGCCTGCCGCTCGAGCCGGGCAAGGTGCGCGTCATCTACCGTGACGGGCGGGAGCTCACGCCTTGCGACCGCAAGAAGGCCGAGCAGGAGGTTGCCCTCGGTCGCGCCAAATGGGTGGGCGCTGCGACCATCCGCCTGCGCTACGATCCCTTCCGGGCGCGGCGCACCCGGCGGCGCATCCTCGAGCGCGACGAGGGCGTGTGCGCGTACTGCGGCGCGCTCGGCGACACGATCGACCACCTCACGCCCTGGTCGCTCGGCGGCCGCACCACCATGGACAACTGCGTCACGAGCTGCGCCGAGTGCAACTTCCGGCGCGGCAACCGGCCGGTGATCGAGTTCGTCGCCCAGGAGGGCATCACGCTGCGCAAGATGCGAAACCCGGTGCTCCTGGAGTATGTGCGCGCGGCGCGGGCCGAGCGGCGGCGCGAGGGCGTCCGCACGCGGCGCCCGCGGCGTGCGGCGGAGAGCGAGCAGGCCGGCGGCTCCTGAGCGCGGGCCGGCCGCGGCCGAAGGAGGGTCCGCAGTGGGGACGGCGTCGTCGGTGCTCATGCTGACCGCGACGTACGGCGAGGGCCACGTACGCGCCGCCCAGTCCCTTGCTGCAGGCATCTCTCGCCTGGAGCCGGCGCGGGACGTGCGCGTCGTCGACTACTTCGAGTACGCGAGCCCGCGAATGAACAAGGTGGCGCGGCGGCTGTACGTGGGCACCGTGCGCCGCGTCCCGCTCCTGTACGGCCGCTGGTACGAGGCGACGCGCGCCATCCCCGAGAACTCGCTCATCCAGCGCAGCCTCGACCACTACCACGTGAGCAGCCTGCGACGCCTCCTCGACGAGATGCGGCCCGGGGCCGTCGTCTCAACCTTCCCGATCCCTGCCGGCGTTCTGTCCACGCTGCGCAGGGAGCGCGGCTACTCCGTGCCGTCGGCCGTCGCGGTCACGGACTACACCGTCCACAGCCAGTGGATCCACAGCGGCGTCGACCTCTACATGGTGGGCCACGAGGAGCTGCGCGAGGGCCTCGTGGCGCGGGGTCTCCCCCCTGGCAAGGTGGTCGTGACGGGCATCCCGATCGACCCCCGCTTCGGTGACCCGCAC
>JAKASY010000345.1 GCA_021817625.1 Bacillota bacterium
CCCCGGCGAGCGCCACACCGACGAGCACGTGATCACCGGAGACCTCCCCCTACCCGTGCCGATGGTGCTCGGGCACGAGGCCGCCGGCGTCGTGGAGGCCCTGGGGGAGGGCGTAAGCGACCTCCAGCCCGGCCAGCACGTGGTGCTTTCCTGGCTGCCGGGCTGCGGCGAGTGCACGGCCTGTCGAGCCGGCTGGACCGGCATGTGCCGGCGCACCGGCAAGGCGGCGGAGAAGGGCACGCTCTGGGACGGCGTCCGGCGCGTGCGGCGCGACGGGCGCCCGCTGAACGTCCTGAGCCTCACCGGCACGCTCGCGCACTACGCGGTGGTGCCGCGCGCGGGCGTCGTGGCCATCGACCCGGAGGTGCCGCTCGCCGAGGCGGCCCTTCTCGGCTGCAGCGCCACCACGGGTTACGGCGCGGTGCGCCACGCCGCCGACCTGCGGGCGGGGGCGACGGCGACGGTGATCGGCGCGGGCGGCGTCGGCCAGCACGTGATCCAGGCCTGCCGCCTGCTCGGGGCGGAGCGCATCTTCGCCGTCGACCGCTTTCCCAGGCGCCTCGAGCAGGCGGCCCGCCTCGGGGCCACGGACCTGGTGGAGGCGGGGCCCGGCGCGCTCACGCAGATCCTCGACGCGACCAGCGGCATGGGCACGGACTTCGCCTTCGAGGTCGTGGGCAGCGCTACGACGATCGCCCAGGCCTTCAACGCCGTCCGCCCGGGCGGCACGGCCGTGGTCGTGGGCGTGGCGCCGCCGCACGAGGAGGTGTCGCTCAACGCCTTCGCGTTCCCTTCGCAGGGGAAGACGCTCAAGGGCTCGTGGTACGGAAGCGGCGAGTTCGCCGAGGACGTGGGCGCCCTCCTCGCCGCGCGACAGGCGGGCCGCATCGATCTCGGCTCGTTCGTCGGCGAGCGCTATGCCCTCGACCAGGTGAACGACGCCTTCGAGGCCCTGCGCCAAGGCGCGCCGGGGCGGCCGGTCGTGGTCGTGCGGCCGGACCTGTGAAGAGCGCCGGTCCGCACGGAAAGGAAGGGAGCCACATGGTGTTCGCCGACACGGACGAGGTGTACCGGATCCTGGGCGGCTTCTTCGAGTCCCTGATCCCGCTGCCGCAGGCGGCGCTCATCCACAAGGTGGGCGGCGTCGTGCGCTTCCACTTCCACAACCCCGAGGCGCTCCTGGCCTGGGTGCCGGAGGACCCGTCGGTCACCGGCCGCGACTTCCACGTCGTCATGGGCGAGCCCCAGCCTGAGGCGCTCCTCAGCTTCGACCAGGACGCCGACCTCGCCAACCGCTTCTGGCAGGGCGAGCTGGACCTGGCCCAGGCCCTCTCCCGCCAGCAGATCCGCGCCGCCGGCCCGCTCTCGCGCGCCATGAAGCTCCTGCCCAGCCTGGACGAGATCTACCCGCTCTACCCCGAGCACGTGCGCCGCCTCGGCCGCGGCGACCTCGTGGTGGCGAAGTGACGGAGGCGGCGCTGGTCGACGAGCTCCTCGACCCGCGCGCGCTCGTGGCGGGCCGGCGCGAGGCGCTTGGCGGCGAGGCGCGCGACAATGTCGACCCGAGCTCGGGCCGCGTGTTCGCCGTCGTCGCCGACGCCACCGCGGCCGACGTGGACCGCGCCGTGGCCGCCGCGCGCAAGGCGCATGAGGAGGGTCTGTGGCGGGAGATGCCGGTGCTCGAGCGCCAGCGCATCCTCGCCGCGATGGCCTCGAGCCTGAGGCGGCGCACGCTCGACCTCGCCCGCCTGATCGCGCGCGAGAGCGGCATGCCCATGCACGCCGCGCGCTTCATCGAGGTGCCCATGGCGGCCGACGCCTTCGACTTCTTCGGTGCTGCGGGCACGATGGTGCACGGCCAGACGCTGCCGTTCAGCCTGCCCGGCGCCACCACCCGCTACCTGACCTACACGGAGCGGCGCCCGGTCGGGGTGTGCGCACTCGTCACGCCCTGGAACTTTCCCCTTCTCATGCCGGCCTGGAAGGTGGCGGCGGCCCTGGCCTCCGGCTCGGTGGCGGTGCTCAAGCCCGCGCCCCAGACGCCCCTCACCGCCCTGGCCCTGGCGCTCGCGGCCGAGGAGGCCGGCCTGCCGCCGGGCGTCCTGACCATCCTTCCCGGCGGCGACCACACCGGGGAGGCCCTGGTCAGCCACGCCGGCGTCGACAAGGTGGCGCTCACCGGCGAGGTGGAGACGGGGCGGCGCGTGGCCGCGGCTGCCGCGCGCGGGCCGCGCCCCCTTTCGCTCGAACTCGGGGGCAAGTCGGCGAACATCGTGTTCGCCGACGCCGACCTGGAGGAGGCCGTGTCGGGCGCCCTGTTCGGCATCTTCTTCAACTCCGGCCAGGTCTGTCAGGCGGGAAGCCGCATCCTGGTCGAGCGCCCCCTGGCCGACGCCTTCGCGCGGCGCTTCGCCGAGCGCGCCGCCGAGCTCACGGTGGGCGCCGCCGAGGACGCGATGACCGACATCGGCCCGCTCGTGAGCGCCGAGCAGCTCGCCAGGGTGCGTAGCCACCTGGAGCGGGCGGAGGGCGAGGGGGCGGGGCGGCTCCTGTTCGCCGGCACGAGTGACGGCGCGCCCGCGGGCGGCTTCTACTGCGCGCCCCGGGTGTTTGCCGACGTCCAGCCGGAGAGCGCCCTCGCGCAGACCGAGGTGTTCGGGCCGGTCGCGGCCATCCTCACGTTCGACGGCGAGGCGGAGGGCGTGCGCCTCGCCAACGCCGTCGCCTACGGCCTTGCGGGCGCCGTCTGGACGCGGGACGTCAAGCGCGCCCTGCGCGTGGCCCGCGCCCTCGACGCGGGCACCGTGTGGGTGAACGCCTACCAGGTGCTCACGCCCACCGCGCCCTTCGGCGGCCTGAAGGGGAGCGGCTACGGCAAGGAGCTGGGGGTGGAGGGGATCGCCGGCTACCTCGAGACGAAAAGCGTCATCGTGGACCTGAACGAGAGCGCCCTGCAGTTCTTCTAGGGGTGGCAAGGGTCGCTGAGCGCATGGACACGGGAGGCGGCGTGCTGATGATCCGCGGGCTTCTCCTGGACCTCGACAACACGCTCGTGCGCGTCGACGTAGACGCCTTCATCGAGCGCTACACGCGACTCGTGGCCGCTCGGCTCATGCCGGAAGATCCCGCCCGCGGCTGGGCGGTGGTGGCGGGCGCATCCTACGCGATGCTGGCCGAGCGCGGCGCCCGGCAGAGCAATCGGGAGCGCTTTCTCGCGGCGGTGGGGCGCGAGCTGGGCGAGGATCCCGACGTGGTATGGGCGCGGCTGGAGAGCGTGGCGGCCGCGGCACTGCCCGGCTTCGCGCGCATGTCCGAGCCGCTCCCGCACGGGCGGGAGACGGTGCGCGAGGCGCGCCGGCGCGGTCTCGGCGTGGCCATCGCCACGAACCCCATCTACCCGCGCGCCGTCATCCACGAGCGCATGCGCTGGGCCGGCATTGAGCCAGAGGACGTGGACTTCGTGGCGTGCATGGAGGACTGCACCGACACCAAGCCCCACGCCGGCTACTTCGAGGAGCTGGCCCACCGGCTCGGGCTGGGGCTCGAGGCGTGCCTCATGGTCGGGGACGACCCCGACCAGGACGTGCCCGACGGACCGAGCCATCTGCGCGTGCACCTCGTCGCGGCCGAGGCGCCCGCCGAGCAGTCCGGGCCGGTGCGCCACGGCCCGCTCGCCGACCTGTGGCGGGTCTGGGCCGACGAGATGGCGGAGGCGGGGCGGGAGCGCGCGGCCGGCGGCTAGGGGCGGCGCGGCTTCCGGCGGTGCTCGCAGCGGGCCAGTGAGCGCCGGCTCGCGCAGGCCGGTGGCCCGGCCTGAGCCCCGCGGGCGAGGCGCGGGTGGGGACGCGAGGGGCGGCCCGAAGCGGGCCGACCCTGCGCGCGCTGCCTGGCCGTCGGGTCAGCCCTGGGGCTGCATCGCGACGATCGCCTTCTGGGCAACCGAGGCGGGGATCGCGAAGCCCAGGTTCTGGCCCGCGGCGTCGATGGCCGTGTTGAC
>JAKASY010000346.1 GCA_021817625.1 Bacillota bacterium
GCCTCAGCGATCGCCGCGGTGCCCTCGGCCTCGGGCGAGAGGCCGCCGTCCGCCAAGCGGTCGTGCGCGGGCAGCGGCGCGCTGTCCGGCAGGACCACCACGGCCCGCGCCTTGAGCAGCCGGCCGCCCCACTCGTCCCGCAGGCGCGGGCTAGACCACGACATCGTCCTCACCTCCACGCGAGATGATGATCTCGCCGCTCTCCTCGAGCTGGCGAACGATCGCTACGATGCGACGCTGCGCCTCCTCGACGTCGCGCAGGCGCACGGGGCCGAGAAACTGGAGGTCTTCGCGCACGCTCTCGGCCACGCGGCTCGACACGTTTTGCAGGAACTTCTGCTGGATGGTGTCGCTCGCGCCCTTGAGCGCGAGCGTGACGTCGTGGTTGTCGACGTCGCGCAGGATGCGCTGCACGAAGCGGTCGTCGAGGCGGGCGATGTCCTCGAACAGGAACATGCGGCGCT
This sequence comes from Bacillota bacterium, assembly GCA_021817625.1. The sequence goes on from JAKASY010000346.1 coordinate 465, forward strand.
TGATCTCCTCGGCGAGGTCGGGCGAGTGCTCCTCGAGGTGGCCCATGATCGTCTTCTCCGTGCCGCGGTCGACGCGGTTCAGGAGGTTCACCACGACGTCGACGCCGCCGGGCGTCGAGAAGTCCGCCGTCATGAGCGAGGCGATCTTGGTCTCGAGCACGCGCTCCACCTCGCGCACCACGTCCGGCGAGGTGCGGTCCATGCGCGCGATGCGCTGGGCGACGTTGGCCTGGCTGTCGGGCGGCAGCGCCTTGAGCACCTGGGAGGCCTGCTCGGGGGCGATGAAGCTGAGCACGAGGGCGATCGTCTGGGGGTGCTCGCCCTGCAGGAAGGTCAGGAGCTGGAGGGGGTCGGCGCGGCGGGCGACCTCGAACGGCCGGCCTTGGATGGAGCTCGTGAGGCGGTGGATGATCTCGAGGGCGCGGCTCGTGCCGAGGGCCCGCTCGAGCACGTCCTGGGCGTAGCGCAGGCCGCCCGCCGCCACGTAGGTGTGGGCCTCGAGCAGCTCCGCGAACTCGAAGAAGACGGCGTCGCGGCCGGTGCGGTCGATGTTCGGCGGGCTCGCGACCGCCAGCGTGAGCTCCTCGATCTCGGCGTCCGACAGGTGCTTGAGCACCTGGGCCGCGAGGTCGGGGCCGAGGCCGAGCAGCAGGACGGCCGCCTTCTGGCGTCCGCTCAGCATCAACGTCGTGTCGGCCATCGGCTCCCCTCCCCGTTCTCCCCGCTCCACCGGTCCTCGAGCCCAGAGCTAGACGGACATCTGCATGATCGTCTGGTAGGCCGAGAGCGCCTTGGACATCACCGTGGAGGCGCTCTCGGCCGCGAGGTCCGCCTGGGCGGTGGCGAGCATGACGGCGTCCAGGGTGCCGCTGCCGGTGGTGGCGAACGCCGTCGCCAGGCTGTTCGCCTGGCTGGTCTCCTGGGCGATCGTGCCGATGGCGCCCGTGAGCGCCTGCTGGAAGCCCGCCCCCGTGGACGATCCGCCCGCCGCCGCGGCCGTGACGCCCGTGAGCGCCGTCGGGGCGACGGGACCGATCGGCAGGATGGACACCGCCCTCGCCTCCCTCTGCGCGGGGCGCCGCTACGCGCCCTGAAGGTTCTGGATCACGTTCTGCTGGGCCGTGAAGCGGTCGGCCAGGGTCTGCCCGACGCCCTGGCTTGCGGTCGCCGTCTGCTCGAGGTCGACGAGCGCGGCCTCCATGTCCACACCGTTGCCGTTCGGCGTCATGAGGCCAGGCGCCGTGACCACCACGCCGCTCAGGGCGTTCGGCCCCGCACCAAGACCCATCGACTGGCGCAGCACGCCCTCGAAGCTCACGTCCTGGGCCCGAAAGCCCGGCGTGTTCGCGTTGGCCACGTCGTTCGCCAAGACGCGCGTGCGCTCGTCGATCACCGACAGGGCCTGGGCGAGGACGGAGGTGATGCCCACGCTCTGGCTCATCAGAGCTTCATCGCCAAAAGCGCGGCGATCATCTGCTGGGCCGTGGAGATCACCTTGGCGTCGGCCTCGTAGCCGGCCTCGAAGGTGACCATGTTGCTCATCTCCTGGGCGAGGTTCACGTTCGACATCTCGAGCGCGCCGGCGGTGATCGTGGCGTGGCCGCCCGAGCCCGGGGCGCCGATCGCCGGCACGCCGCTGTCGGGCGCCACGCTGTAGGCGGTGTTGCCCACCGGCTGCAGGCCCCCGGGGTTGGGCACGCTCGCCAGGGCGATCTGGCCGAGGACGACGCTCACGGTCGCGGTGTTGGTGGGCGCGGTTCCGGCCGCCGGGATCTGGGCGTACACGCCGGTGATCGTGCCGTCGGCGTTGATCGAGTAGCTCTGCAGGCCATAGGTGTCGCCGGCGGTCGTGCCCTGGGAGCCGCCGGCGATCTCCTGTGGAATGGTCAGGTTGGTGGGCGCGGTCGTGGTGTAGGTGGCGCTGGGCGGCCAGGCGCTCAGCGTCGCCGGCCCGGTGCCCGTGCCCGCCGTGACCGCCGACCAGCCCTGCACCTGCCAGCCGGTCGAGCCCTCGACGAGGTTGCCTGCCTCGTCCAGCTGCATGTCGCCGGCGCGCGTGTAGTAGGTGGCCGTGCCGCTGTTCAGGACGAAGAAGCCGTTGCCCTGGAGGGCGAGGTCCGTCGGCACCCCGGTCTCCTGCAGGCTGCCCTGGCCCATCTGCTGGTTCATCGCGCTCACGCCGACGCCCAGGCCCACGGCCTGGGGGTTCTGGCCGCCGGCCACGCCCGCCGCCGGGTTGGGGGTGGTGCCCGAGGTAATCGTCTGGCTAAGCAGCGAGCCGAACTGGACCTCGGTCGACTTGAAGCCCGAGGTCGTCGAGTTGGCGATGTTGTTGCCGGTGACGTCCATCGCCGTCTGCTCGCTCGAAAGCCCGCTCACCGCGGACGACAAGGATCGCAGCATGTCGATTCCTCCCTTTTCGGATCGTGGACCTGGCGGAGCTCGCCACTCAGGCGCCTGGCGGGCCGGCCCCGGTCTGGACGGGCGCGCCCAGTCCGGCCATGGCCTCGACGTTGCGCACGTAGGCCTGGGTCTCGGGGTAGGGCGGCACCCCACCCCATCGGCTCACGGCCCCGGGGCCGGCGTTGTACGCCGCGAGGGCGAGGGAGACGTTGCCGCCGTATCTCTGCAGGAGGCCTGCCAGGTAGGCGGCGCCGGCGTTCAGGTTCTCGCTCGGGTCCCAGGGGTCGGCCACCCCGAGCGAGGCCGCCGTGCCGGGCATGAGCTGCGTGAGCCCCATCGCGCCGGCCGAGGAGCGCGCGTGCGGGTCGAAGCCCGACTCCTGCCGGACCAGGGCGGTCAGGAGGCTGGGCGGCAGGCCGTGGGCCTGGGCCACCTGGGTGATGAGGGCGGCGAGGGCCGCGGGCGCCAGCGTGGCGTCGGCCGGCCCGGCCGCGGGCGCGACGGCGAGGGGCGCGCTCCCGATGCCCGCTCCGCCCGCCGCGGCGGCCTGGCCTCCCGCGCCGGCGGACAAGACGCCGTCGAGCGCCGGGAACAGGCTGTAGGTCTGGCCGGTCGGCGCCGCGAGGCTGGCCGCGGGCACCGGGTCCGGCTGGCCGCCGGCCTTGGCGGCGGCGACGCCCTGGAGGCTGTCCATGCAGTCCCCTCCCTACTTGCCGAGATCCTGGATCAGCTGGTTGAAGGTCTGGTCGGCGCTGACCAGGGCCGTCTGGTTGGCCTGAAAGTCGCCCTGCACCTGGATGAGCTGGACGGTGACGGTCGACTCGTTGACGTTCGAGCTCTCGAGGTAGCCGGCCTCGACGCCGCTCCCTGGGGCGTAGGCCCGCGCCCCGGCCGCGGCGGGGGCGAGGAACAGGCCACCGCCCTGCTCCTGCAGGAGTGCCGGGCGCGAAAACGTGGTGAGCAGGAGCCGACCGACGGCCCTGCCGCCGGCCGAGACCGTGCCGTCCGGGGCGATCTGCACGGCGAGGCCCGCCGGCACGACGATCGGGCCCCCGCCGCTCCCGAGCACGGCCTGGCCGGACGCGGTGACGAGCTCGCCGCTCGCCGAGAGGGCGAGCGCCCCATCCTGC
>JAKASY010000347.1 GCA_021817625.1 Bacillota bacterium
CGACGGGCTCGGGCAGGAGAGCGCGCTGGAGCTCGTCGGCACGGTGCGGGCCCAGCCTCGGGCGCCGGGCGGCTACGAGCTCCAGGTGGAGTCGCTCGAGGTGCTGTCGCACGCCGCCGACTATCCCATCACGCCCAAGGAGCACGGCATCGAGTTCCTCATGGACCACCGCCACCTCTGGCTCAGGCACGGGCGCCCGGCGGCGATCCTGCGCATCCGCGACACGGTGCTGTGGGCGTGCGAGGCGTTCCTGCGCCAGGAGGGCTTCGTGCGCGTGGACGCACCGATCCTCATGGGCACGGCGGCCGAGAACACGACGCAGCTGTTCCGCACCGACTACTTCGGCCAGCCCGCGTACCTCACACAGAGCGGCCAGTTGTACGCCGAGGCGGCGGCGATGGCTCTCGGTCGCGTATACACCCTGGGCCCGACCTTCCGGGCGGAGCGGTCCAAGACGCGTCGCCACCTGCTCGAGTTCTGGATGCTCGAGCCGGAGATGGCGTTCGCCACCCTTGGCGACGTGATGGCGCTCGAGGAGCGGCTGGTCGCATTCGTCGTGGCGGCGGTGCTCGAGCGCTCGGCCCGCGACCTCGAAAGCCTTGGCCGCGATACGGCGCCCCTGCGTCGCGTGGTGGCGCCGTTCCCGCGCCTGAGCTATGACGAGGCGGCCGAGCGCTTGCGCGCCCAGGGCCTGGAGCTCGAGCCGGACGAGGACTTCGGCGCGCCGCACGAGACAGCGATCTCCGCCGCCTACGACCGGCCGGTCTTCGTGCACGGCTTTCCCGCGGCCATCAAGCCGTTCTACATGGAGCCGGTACCCGGCTGTCCCGAACGTGTGCTGGCGGCGGACCTGCTGGCGCCCGAGGGCTATGGTGAGATCATCGGGGGAAGCCAGCGCATCGCCGACGCGGAGCTCTTGGCGCACAGGATGGCCGAGGCCGGCCTGGATGCGGCCACCTACGACTGGTACATGGACCTGCGCCGGTATGGAGGGGTCCCGCACAGCGGCTTCGGTCTGGGCATCGAGCGGACCGTCGCCTGGATCGCCGGGCTCGAGCATGTGCGCGAGGCCATCCCCTTCCCGCGCACTTACAATCGACTGGGTCCCTGAGCGGGGTGATCGGCATGGCGGGACCGGCAGGATCCGACGTGGGGCGGGGCCCCCAGGCGGTCGGGCGTGCCCTGCGCGAGTGCCGTGAGGCGTTCGGCCGCTCACTGGCCGACGTCGCGGAGCAGACGCGCATTCGTGTCTCCTATCTCGAAGCGCTGGAGGCCGGCGACTACGACGCATTCCCGGGCGAGTTCTGGGCTCGGCTGTTCCTGCGAAGCTACGCGCAACAGCTCGGCCTGCCACCGGAGGAGACCATCGCCCGCGCGTTCGGGACGGAGGCCGTGCCTTCACGCGCGCCCGCGCCGCGCGAGCCTCTCGAGCTCGACGACGAGCCAACGGCGCCCGCGCCGCGCGGGGCCGACGGCTCCGGTTACCGCCCTCGGGTCAGAGGGCGGGGCAGGGGCGGCGAAGGTGCGACCCGGCGCTCCGCCGAACGCCTGTCGGCACTGGGGCCGCGATCCACACGCCGGCAGTGGACATCGCCCGCCCTGGCCGTGCTGGCGGCGTTGGTGGTGCTGGTCCTGCTGGCCGGGATCGTATACAACTTCGTCCACGGCGGCGCGCCTACCGGCAGCCTCTCCGCGAGCCCGCCCGCCTCGCAGGGGCGGGGTGCGGGACAGGCTAAGTCCGGAGGTCAGGCGACGGGCGGCGCGCAGGGCGGGGGCGGCAGCGGCGGCGCGAGCGCGAAGTCCACGCACAGGCCGCCCGCGAGCGCGGGCGGCGGCTACACCACGGTGGCCGTCGACAGCAAGGCGGCGCAAGCCACCTACCGCGTGGCGGCGGCGCCGATCCGCCTCGAGCTCAACTTCCGCGCCCGCTGCTGGATCGGCATCCAGGTCGTGTCGACGGGGGTCATGGTCGTCAGCCATACTTACCTGGCCGGCCAGAGCATGACCTATACGTCCAGCCGTGCCGTGACGGTGACCGTCGGGGCCACACCCGCCGCAAGTGGAACCCTGAACGGACAGTCGTTCGGTCCGTGGCCGACCGGGCGGCCGTGGCTGCTCACCCTACAACCCTGAGAGCGCGGCCGGCGCGCGGTGAGAAGGGGCGTCCGGCGGCTTTGGCGAAGTGGGCGGCGCGCACCGGTCCTGGAGCGATGGTGGAGTTCGGCCCCCGGCCCGTGGGCCGCAGGGCGACGCGTGGAGGGAACACAAAGTGGCCTACGTCATCACGGAAGCCTGCATTGGAACCAAGGACGCATCGTGCGTCTCGGTCTGCCCCGTGGACTGCATCCACCCCGGGCCTGAGGAGGCCGGGTTCGCGGACACGGACCAGCTGTTCATCGACCCGGGTGTGTGCATCGACTGCGGCGCGTGCGAGCCGGAGTGCCCGGTGAACGCCATCTATCCGGGCGATGCCGTGCCGTCGGAGCTCGAGTCCTACGTGCGCAAGAACGCGGCCTTCTACGAGAAGTAGAGGACGCGATGGGAAGGGCGGCGCACCCCGGGCACAATAGCCCGGGGTGATGTCATGCCGGTGGTGGCAACCGTGGCCGTTCATGCCGGCCATGGGCGGAACCTGGAGTCCCCCGACCCCGCTTCGTGCCGCGCAGGCCGCGTCGGCCAGCGTAGAGCGGCCTCGGCTGCGGCTTCCGCGGGGCGCGGCATGGAGTGCTCCCCGCCGCGGCAGTTCCTCCCTGGGCATGAGAGCGCAAGCGCGGCCGGCTCGACGCCGTGGGGCCCGACGCGTCTCCGCGGTCAGGCCCGCCGCCAGGCTATGGCCAGGTATGCACGGTCTTCCCTGTGAGCCGTGGCGTGCGCCGTGGCGCACGCTCGCGCTCGCGCTCTGCCTGGGTCTCACCGCCGCCGGCCCGTGCGCCGCGAAGGCGCCGGCGAACGACGCGTGGGCCACGCCGATCGTGCCGCAGTGGCGGGTCGGCAGCGACCTGCCCGAGCCGCCGCCTTCGCTCGGCAGCGCAAGCGCGGTGCTCATGGATCCGGTGAGCGGGCGCGTCCTCTACGAGCACGCCGGCTTCGTGCGCCGGCCGCCAGCGAGCACGACAAAGATCCTCACGGCCTACCTCGCCATCCGGGCCGGGAGGCTTGAGCGCGTCGTCACGGTGAGCCGTCGAGCGGCGCGCACCGAGGGATCGCGCATGCACCTCAGGGAGGGGGAGCGCCTAAGCGTTCGCGCGCTTCTCACCGGCCTTCTCCTGCGGTCGGGCAACGACGCCGCGGTCGCCCTGGCCGAGGCCAGGGACGGCAGCGTGGAGCGCTTCGCGCTGCGCATGAACCGGACGGCACGGGCGCTCGGGGCGCGGGGGAGCCACTTCGAGAACCCAAACGGCCTTCCCGACGTGCGCCACTACACGACGGCCTACGACCTGGCGCGCATCGCGCGTGCCGCGCTCACCCTGCCAACGTTCCGGGCCCTGGTGGCCACGCCGGAGGCGCGCGTGACGGACGAGGACGGCCGCGTGTTCGACATGCGCAACACCAACCGCCTGCTGGAGATCCTGCCCGGCGCGGACGGCGTGAAGACGGGCACCACGAACGCTGCGGGGCGCTGCCTGGTCTCATCCGCTACGCGTGGCGGCTTCGCCCTGTTGGCCGTGGTGCTGCGCAGCCCGGACCGCTGGGGGGAGTCCGCGGCGCTGCTCACCTGGGGATTTCGCGCCTTCGTGCCCGTGCGCAGCGCTTTGCCCTCCCCGCTCACGCGCGTCGCCGTGCGGGCGCGTCCGGGTCGGCTGGTGGCGGTCGCCCTCGCCACGCCGCTCGAGGCGGCGGTGCCCCGCGCGCTCGCGCCCGCGGTGCGCACACGGGTATGGCTGCCGCGCTCGCTCGCGCCAGCGGACGCGAGACCTGGCGCCCGCGTCGGCGTCGCCGCCCTCATGGTCGATGGGCGGACGGTGGCGCGCGCCGCC
>JAKASY010000348.1 GCA_021817625.1 Bacillota bacterium
CGGCAAGAGCTTCTTCCAGAAGAACCGGCCGGCGGGCGCCCCGCCCTGGCTCGAGAGCGCGGTCGTCGGCCAGACCCGCTTTCCCCTCGCCCGCACCGCGGCGGAGCTCGCGCTCTTCGCGCAGTGGGCGGCGATCGAGATCCACGTGCCGCTCTGCCGCCTGCGGCGCGACGGCAGCCTGGAGGTCGACCAGCTCGTCGTCGACCTCGACCCCATGCCGCCGGCCGGCTGGGCGGAGGCGCAGCGCGCCGCGCGCGGCGTGCGCCACCTGCTGGAGAGCGTCGGCGTCGCGTCCTACCCCAAGCTCAGCGGCCTGACCGGCCTGCACGTGTTCGTGCCCGTGCGGCCCACGCCCGGCCAGCTGAGCACCGCCCAGGTGGCGCGCGGCCTCGCCACGCTCCTCTGGCGCGCCGCTCCCGACGTGTACACCATCGTGTGGCAGGTGAGCCGCCGCGTCGGCGTGTACGTGGACCACAACCAAAACGCCGCCGGCCATACCATGGCGGCGGCATACGGCGTGCGCCCGAGCGAGCGGGCCCGGGTCTCGGCGCCGGTCACGTGGGACGAGGTGTTCGAGGTGACGCCCGAAGCGTTCACCATCCACACCATGCCGGAGCGGGTGCGCTCCCTGGGCGACCTGCTCGCGCCGGCGCTCGGGCCGCCAGAGCCGTATGCCCCGCTCGAGGAGATGGCCAGGGACGCCCTGGGTCTGCGGCGGGCGCCCGCGCCCAGGGCGACGCGGGCGGGCCGGTCCGGGCCTCAGGCCGTGGGCGTAAGCGCCGCCGCCGGCCCGCCCGTGATCGCGGACGCGACGTCGAGAAGCGCGCGCAGGCGCTCGTCGGCCAGGCTGTAGTACACGCGCCGCCCGTCGCGCCGCCGCCGGACCAGGCGCAGCGAAGCGAACTCGGCCAGCGCCGTCGACACCTGGTTCTGCGGAATGCCCGACGCGGTCACGAGGGCGCCGACGTGACGCTCGCCGGGAAGGAGCGCCTCGAGCACGCGCAGGCGCCGCTCGTTGCCGAGGCACTGGAACAATGTGGCCGGAGCAGCCGCGAAGGCGGCATTCAGGACGTCAAGCTGGACGGTCGCCGACATGTCGATCCCTCCCGATCTCTGGCATATTAGTATGGCGGGTCAGTATTCCGCAAGGGACCAATGGCCATGGCGCGATGGGTCTTTTGCCCGGTCGGCGTCAGCGCGCCAGGGCGGCCTCGCGCTCGACACGGACGGCGCCCTCGCAGGCGCGCCCAGCGGCGGTTTGCGCGCCCGGGGACAAGACCGCGCGCAGCCACAGCTCGAGCATGAGGAGGGCAAAGCGCTCGCGCGCCCGTCCCGGCCGCTGGCGCGGCGGGCAGGGCTCGAACAGCGCGCGCAGCGCGGCCGGCTCGAACACACCGGCAAGGCTCGCGTCCGACGCCAGCACGATATCGCGCGCCATCTCGTACCACGGGCCGTGCATGAGGCGCGTGATCGGCACGCCGAAGCCGCGCTTGGGCGCGAGAGCGTACTCGAGCGGCAGGTGCCTGGCGGCGACCTGCCGCAGGGCGCGCTTGCCCAGCCCGCGGCTGATCAGGAGGTCCTGCGGCAGGCGATCGGCCAGGGCGACGACGTCCGCCTCGAGGTAGGGAACGCGCGCCTCCACACCGTGGCCCATGGTGATGCGGTCGAGCTTCATGAGCGCCTCGTCCGCGAGCCACACCGTGCGGTCGATGGCGCGCATCGCTCCGAGCCAGGCGTCCTCGCCGTACGGCGCGGCCGCCGCCCGCGCGAGCGCCTCGCCGGCGAGCGAGGGGCCGGGCCAGCCGGGCGCGTAGAGCGCGCGACGCGACGCGGCGTCGAACGTCTCGCCCGGCCCGAGGTAGCGCGCGCCGACCGGCGTGCGCGCCCGCCACAGAAGGCCCGCGCCCGGAAGGTGCAGGCGGCCGAGCGCCGTCTCCAGCGCCCGCCCGCGGGCGGAGGCGGCGAAGCGCGCCAGGCCGGGCGCGGCGAGCGGCTCGCGGTAGCCTGGGTAGCCGGCGAACAGCTCGTCCGCCCCCTCGCCGCTCAGGAGCACGCGCACCTCGGGGGCGGCGGCGCGCACCGTCGCGTAGAGCGGCAGCGCCGTGGGGTCGGCCAGGGGCTCGTCCAAGAGCCCGGCGAGGTGGGGCAGGGACTCGGCCAGGCGCCCGCTCGCCACGGCCACCCGCTCGGGACGCGCGCCGACCGCCTCCGCAAGGGCGCGCGCCCGCGGCCACTCGCGCGTGAGTCCGTTGTCCTCGTCCCAGTCGGCGATGAACGCCGGGATGCCGCGGGCCCGCTCGCCGAGAAGGGCGAGGACGAGGCTCGAGTCGACACCGGCCGAGAGAAGCATGCCGGTCGGCACGGCGGTCTCGGTGGTGCGCGCCACGGCGGCGGCTAGGGTGCGGTCGAGCTCATCGATGAGCGCATCGCGCGAGGGCCTCGGGGTGGCGCGCGCGGGCCGGGGCGCCAGCGTCCGCGGGCGCGACGGCGTGACCGCGCGGCGACGGTCGACGACCGCGCCGTCGCGCACGGTCACCGCCTCGCCCGGGAGGACGCGCTCGGCGCCGCGGATGAGGGTGCTCCTGCCGACGGTCGCGCGATACAGAAGGTAGCGGTCCAGGCCGTCGGGGTCGAGGCCGGGGCGCACACCGTCGCCCGGCGCGGCGACGAGCGCGCGCAGATCGGACGCGAACACGACGCTGTCGCCGAGCGCGCGCACGAGCAGGGGCTTCTGGCCGATCGGGTCGCGGGCCAGGACGAGGTCACCCGTGCGCCCATCCCAGAGCGCCAGCGCGTACATCCCGAGGACGGAGCCCAGGGCGTCGAGGCCGCGCTCCTCGTACAGGTGGACGACCACCTCGGCGTCGCTCATGCCAGAAAAGCCGTGCCCGCGACGCACGAGCGCCTCGCGCAGCTCGCGGTGGTTGTACACCTCGCCGTTCATCACCATGGCGATCGTCCGGCTCTCGTTCCACACCGGCTGGTCGCCGTCGTTCGGGGCGACGATCGCCAGGCGGCGCATGCCGATCTGGACGCCGGGAAGGCGGGCGACGCCCTCGCCGTCCGGCCCGCGGTGACGGAGAAGGGAGAGCATGCGCGTGAGCCTGGGATCCGGCGGCGCGCCTTGCGCCAGGCGCCGGTCGCTCACGCCCGCGATGCCGCACACGGCGATCCTCCTCGTGGGGCCTTGTCGGTCTTCTCGGAGACGATCGCCTTCGAGACTAGACACGCTAGCTGAAACGGTCCCCAGGACCACATGAGAAGTGCCTAAGGTTCAACAAGGCATCGGGCGGCACTCTCAAGAAACCTTCATGAAACTCCCACGGGCGGCCCAGGACGACGCCGCCCGCCCCGGCGACAATGGGACGCGAGCGACCAAGCATCGAAAGGAGGCCATCATGCGCGCAAACGAACACGCCGGCCTCGCCACCCTGGCCGTCGCCGCCGCGGTGGCGGCGACGCTCGGCTGGCACGGCCTCAAGCATCCCGGTCCGATTCTCGCCGCAAGCGGCACCGGTAGTCTAGGCGTGGCCCAGACCGCCGCCGCGGGGTCCGCCTCCGGCTCGGGCGCCTCAGCCAAGGCCGCGAGCGGCAGCGGCTCGACATCGTCGGGTGGCTCGACGTCATCGGCCGGTTCGCCCGGCTCGAGCGGCGGCTCGTCGTCGGGATCGGGCAGCGGCTCATCGTCGCAGTCGACCCTCCACGCCACGACCACGCTCCTCTCGCAGACGGCCTACGCGCCGTACGCGGTGCCCTTCTACCCGACGCGCGCGGCAAGCGCCACGACGGCCGCCGACGGCTTCACGATCAAGATCGCGCCAGGCGGATCGGGCAGCCAGCACCTGCAGGTGTTCTTCGCCGGCACCACGCAGGCCGCCCTCGACGAGGTGATCGCCAACTCGGACAAGGTGTACTTCATTGAGGGCAGCATGGGCGACGACGGCCCGGGAATCGATACGAACGGTGGCGACGACG
>JAKASY010000349.1 GCA_021817625.1 Bacillota bacterium
TGACGGCCGGCGGCGCCGCGGCCGCCATGCCACCGCCGGCCGCCGACGGGGGTGCGACCAGGGCCGTCAGGGCCGCGGCCAAGGCGCCCGTGGCAAAGAAGGATCCCGCGGGTCGTCGCCCGCCCGACTTGCGCTCGATGCGGCGCCACCTCCTGCCATGAGGGTATGTCCGCTTACGCGTCCGCCGCCGCCCAAGGTTTGGAAAGTGCCGCTCTCTCTCGTGTCCTTCGTCGTTCGACAGGACGAGCGTCGTCCCTGCCCGATCCCGCCTACGCCGGCGTGCCGTCCCGGCTTGGCGCCATGTGCGGTACAGTGGGTCCGGTTGCTCTTTGGCGAGTTTGGGCCCGCGCCGGCGCGGGCGGAGGGGGAGCGGCGTGGAGGTTCGGCGTCTGGGCAGGAGCGGGCTTGAGGTCTCGGTGCTTGGTCTCGGCACGAACGCGTTCGGCGGCCGGGCGACCGCGGAGGACTCGCGCGAGGTGATCGCCGCCGCCCTGGCGCACGGCATCACGTTCATCGACACGGCGAACATCTACACGCGCGGCCAGTCGGAGACGATCATCGGCGAGGCGCTCGAGGGGCGTCGACACGAGGCCGTCCTGGCCACCAAGGCGGGCCTCGTGGCCGGCCCGGGGCCGCTCGACCGGGGCTCGTCGCGCCACCACCTGATGCGCGAGCTCGAGGGCAGCCTGCGCCGGCTGAGGACCGACTACGTCGACCTCTACCAGATCCACACCTTCGACCCGTGGACGCCGCTCGAGGAGACGCTGCGCACGCTCGACGACATGGTGCGTCAGGGCAAGGCGCGTTACGTGGGCGCGTCCAACTACCGCGCCTGGGAGCTCATGAAGGCGCTGGGCCTGAGCGATCGGCTCGGGCTCGAGCGCTTCATCAGCATCCAGCCGTCCTACTCGCTCGGCGACCGCGTGCCGGAGCGCGAGCTGGTGCCGCTGTGCCTGGACCAGGGGGTGGGGCTCATCGCCTACTTCCCGCTCGCGGGGGGCCTCCTTACGGGCAAGTACCGGTCCGGTGAGGCGCCGCCGCCCGACTCGCGCGCGGCCAAGGCGCCGGCGTTTGGCGAGCGCATGCTCGGCAGCGACGCGCGCATCGCCCTCGCCGAAGGGGTAGCGGCGCTCGCGCAGGAGATCGGCTCTGCGCCCGCGCAGGTGGCGCTCGCCTGGCTCATCCATAAGCCGGCCGTGGCCACCGCGATCGCCGGCGCCACGCGCGTGTCGCAGGTCGAGGACAACGCGGGCGCCGCTGAGGTCGCGCTGGACGAGGCCGCGATGGAGCGCCTCGATGCCCTGAGCGCGCCGTTCCTGAGCGACATGTTCGACGAGTCGCGCCTGCCGGGTGCCTGATGCCGTAGTGCGGCCGGACGGCGTATCGGCCGTGGCGCCGATGCGCGTCCAGGCGGTCAGCCGGGACGCCGAGCATCGCTTCAGCAAGCGTCCGGTCGAGGCGATCCGCCTCGTGGCCGGGCTCGGCGTCGAGGGCGACGCGCACTTCGGCGCGACCGTTCAGCATCGCTCGCGCGTGCGCCGCGACCCGACGCAGCCGAACCTGCGCCAGGTGCACCTCGTGCACGCCGAGCTCTTCGAGGAGCTGCGGACGCTCGGGTTCGCCGTCGCGCCAGGCGAGTTGGGCGAGAGCGTCACCACCACAGGAGTGGACCTCCCGTCGCCGCCAAGAGGTGCGCTCCTGGGCCTCGGCGACGAGGCGGTGGTGCGCGTGACGGGCCTGCGCAACCCCTGCCTGCAGATCGACGCCTTCCGATCGGGCCTTCCGGCGGCCGTGCTCGGCCGGCGCGACGACGGCACGGTCGTGCGCAAGGCGGGCGTCATGGGCATCGTCGCCGTGGGCGGCTGGGTCCGGCCAGGCGACCGGCTCAGGGTCACGCTGCCGCCGCCGCCGCACGAGGCGCTGACTCCCGTGTAGCGCCTGCGCCGAGCGGGCAGGGCCGTAGCCGGCTGCCATTCCCCGCTGGCGCCCGCATGTGCCGATGCGCGCGGCGCGGCCGGGGGAGAATGCCGTCGGCGGGGCGAATGCAGGTCTACGTTTGCGGCGGCCGCGGGGCCAGGAGAGAGGGCGTTTGGGCGTGGCGGTGACGGGGACAGACCTCGGCGCCCTCCTGGAGGCCGGGCCGGCAAGCGCGCGCCTGATCGCCGGCGACGCGTCCGCCCGGCCCGTCCGCCAGGTGCGCCTCATCCTGTCCTTCGACCGCCCGCCCGCGTCGCCGGGCACCCTCTGGGTGCTCGCCCTGGTCGACAGCCTCCTCTCGCCGCGCCTGGACGGCCTGATCCTGGAGCTCAGCCGCCAGGGAGCGGCCGGGCTCGTGCTGCCCTTCGGCCAGGTGCCGGAGTCGACGCGCATGCTCGCCGACCGCCTCGGCCTGGCGCTCATCGCGGTGCCGCCGGAGGAGCTTGACGGCGCGATCGAGCGCTGGCGCGATGTGGTCGACCGCCGCCACCTGGCGGAGCTGGCGCGGGTGGCGGCTCTTAAGACGACGCTCCTCGACGCCTGGCTCACCTCCCCGTCGCTCGAGGCCTACATGGAGGCCGCGGGCGGGCTCGTGCACGGCCGCGTCGCCTTCGCCGCGCCGGACGACGCTGCGCCGCCCGCACCCGCGACGCGGCGCCACAGTGCCGACGTGCCCTGGGGCAAGGGGCTGGGCAGCGCGCTCATGGTCGACCTGCCGGCCGAGCTCGACGACCCCGTGGCGGCGGACCTCGTGCGCCACCTCGCCTCCCTCGTGGCAATGCGCATCGACCGCGAGGTCGCGCCCATCGAGTCGGACCTGCGCCTGCGCGGCGAGCTCCTCCTCGAGCTCCTGGTCAGCGAGTCGCCCGGAGGCTCGGCCATCCGCGCCGCGCAGCGCTTCGGCCTCGATCTTGGGCGCAAGCACTTCGTCGTCCTGTGGGACCTCGACGACTTCACGGCCGTCGCCCGTCGCCCGGAGATGAGCGAGGCGCGCATCCTCCGCCTCAAGCAGGACGTCGTCGAGCGCCTGGAGCGCGGCGCCCGCCAGCGCCACCGCCGGGTGTGGGTGCTGCCGCACTCCGACGAGTTCGTGCTCGTCGTCGAGAGCGAGGGGCGCGATAGCGACGCGGCCACCGCGCGGCGCACGATCGCGTCCCTGCAGGCCGATCTCGGGCCCACCCTCGCGCGCTACGGCGTGCGCGGCATCTCGGCGGGCGTGGGCTTTGCCTACCCCGGCTCCGGCGGCCTGCGCAAGAGCTTTGAGGAGGCGCGGGAGGCGCTGCTCGTCGGCCTCGCCCAGTTCGGCCACGCCTCGGTCACGCACTTTCACGACCTCGGCATTCACCGCTTCCTGTACGGCTGGGTGGAGTCGCCGCGCTCGCGCCTCCTCGCCACAGACTTCCTGCGTCCCCTCCTGGGCACGGAGGGGCGGGGCAAGGCGCAGCTATTGCGCACGCTGCGCGTCTACCTCGAGGCGCGCGGCAAGTCCGCCGCCGCCCAAGAGCTCGGCATCCATCGAAACAGCCTGGAGTACCGCCTCTCGCGCATCGAGGACCTATTGCGGGTCGACCTCGACGACCCGAGCGTGCTGCTCGTGCTGCAGCTCCTGATGCGCGCGCTGCCAGAGGGCGACAAGGCGCACGAAAACTGACCGCGGCGATTCGTGCACGCTGCCGGATGTGTAGCCCCCGCGGGCGTGGAACCTTGCCCCGAGCGCCCAGAGGGCGAGCGGCCGTCCGCCCCGGATGGCGCGTGCACGCGTCGGGGCGCCACGGTGGCAGGGGGAGGGAGCGGCGTGCGCATCCGTGTCGTTACGCCCGTGACGGCGAGCCTGTTCGGCGATGGCTCCGAGGCGATCCGCGACGTGCTCGAGGCGGCCAGGCCCGACAACCGCGTGGACCACGTCCAGATCGAGCGCGGCCCGGCGTCGATCGAGAGCGAGTACGAGGAGGCGATGGCCGTCCCCGACACCTTGCGCCGCATCGTCGA
>JAKASY010000350.1 GCA_021817625.1 Bacillota bacterium
TGAACTTGCTCGCGGTCGTCGACCTCGCCACGCACTTCCGCCACACCGGCCACATCGTGCGCTTCATCGAGTACATGGACGTCGGAAACACGAACGGCTGGCGCCTCGAGGACGTCGTCGGGGCGGAAGAGATTCTCGAGCGCATCGGTGCCCTCTACCCGCTGGTGCCGGCGGGCGGCGACCGCCCCGGCGAGGTCGCGCGACGCTATCGCTACGCCGACGGCGCGGGCGAGATCGGCGTGATCGCCTCGGTCACGCAGCCCTTCTGCCGCACCTGCACACGCGCCCGCCTGTCCGCTGACGGCCGGCTGTACACATGCCTGTTCGCGTCCGCTGGGCTCGACTTGCGCACGCCCTTGCGCGAGGGCGCCGACGACGAGGCGCTCTACGCCATCCTGGCGGACGCGTGGCGGGCGCGACGCGATCGGTACTCGCTCGCGCGCACGGCGCGCACGACGCTGCCCGCGCCGGCGCGCAAAGTGGAGATGTCGGCGATCGGCGGCTGAGCCGCCCTTCAGCCCGCCTGCACAACCTCGATCACGGCTACCCGGCCCGGCATGAGCGTCTCCGTCCCCTCGGCAAGGATCTGTCCCACGGCCTCCGCGGCGGAGAGCCGACCGGGTGGATAGATGACCTCCGTCCCCGACACGGCCGGCGGCGCGCCAAGCGGCTCTACGTGCACTCCCGCGCGGCGCAGGCGCCCCGCCGCGTTCGGACTGGCGGTGGCGACCGTGATCGAGCTGGGGGCCGGCAGCGCCGGCAGGCCAGTGGTTGCGCCGCGAGCGCCGTACGGCCGGAGCGCGCCCTCGATCTGCGCGCTTGCGAGGACGTCGTAGTACGCGCCCTCGATCGCGTCTTCGGCGTTCGCTCCCGGCAGCGGCGCGCTGGCCAGGACCATCGAGTCCTGCGGGCCGCCCAGCGTAACATGGACGAAGCGGGCGTGCGCTGCCGCCGCGGCCAATGCGAGCATCTCGGGCATGGACAGGTCGGTGCTGACGTCCTGGCGCCAGATACCCACCAGGCGGCCAATCTCGCCCGGGGAGAGTTCGCGCCACACCTGCGCCCTGAGGTCCGCGAGGAGCTGGAAGGCCGCACGCATGCGACCGAAGTCGGTGATGCGGTAGCCTGGGGCGGCGGTATTCTGGCGCACGCGGATGTAGGCGAGCGCTTGGGTGCCGTTCAGGTGCTGGCGGCCAGGGCGGAAGTCGGCGCCGCTGTGGACGGGGTCGTAGATGGCGCGGGGGATGGTCACGGTCATGCCGCCCACGGCGTTGACCGCGGCTGCGAAACCTCGGAAGTCCGCCGCCACGTAGCCGTCGATGGGAAGGCCCGTGACCCGCGCCGCCGTGCGCATCGCCAGCGCCGGCCCGCCCATGAAGAAGGCCGACTTGATCTTGGGCACCGGGTCGCGCCAGCGCGGATACGCGACCAGAAGGTCGCGCGGCAGGGAGATGAACACCACGCGCCGGCGCGCGGGATCCACCTGGACGACAAACAGCAGGTCCGCCTGGCCCGGAGCAAGCGGCGAGGTTGCGTCGCGTGCGTTGTTGCCGATGAGGAGGATGTTCGTGGCACGGCTGCCGAGCACGGCGACGGCCGCGGCACGGACGATGGCGCCCGCCGACGGACGCCGCAGGGGCAGCCCGGCATAGCGCGCCGCGAGCGCCACCGCGGCCAGCCCGAGGCTCGCGGCCGCCGGCACGACCGGCCAGAGCTGCCAGGGCGGGCGCGCCCGTCCCGAGCCAGACGATCGGATCGTAACGGCCATGTGGCGTCGCCCCGCTCTCGCGCCGGTTCGTCGACGCACGGCCCGGCCGCGCGCCGACGCCGAGAGAGCCTACGCCGGGCGCGGCGCGGACATGTCCCCCAGGGCGCGCCGGGGGGCGGAGCATCCGCCCCGCCCCCCGAGTGCCCGCCTGTCGTCAGGAGGAAGGCGGCGCCGCGTCCGTGTCGATCACCTCGGGCTCTCCGCCCGGGGACGCCTCAGCCGACCCGGACTCCGCCTTGCCGGCCTGCGCGTACACCTCGCTCCCGAACGCCATAAGCGCCTCGCCCAGCTCGTTCGCGGCGCCCTGCAAGGCCGATATCTTGTCCTCGGGCGCGTCCGCGGCGGACGCCGCCTCAAGCGCGCTCTTCGCGTCGGCGACGGCCTTCTCCAGGCGCTCCTTGACCGCGCCCTGCACCTTGTCCGCGGACTCCTTGAGCAGGCGCTCGCCCTGCGCCACCTGGCTCTCCGCCTGGTTGCGAAGGTCGGCGTGCTCGCGTTGGCGCCGATCCTCGTCCGCATGGCTTTCCGCCTCGCGCACCATGCGGTCGACCTCGTCCTTGCTCAGCTGCGTCGAGCCGGTGATGGTCACCCGCTGCTCCTTGCCCGTGCCACGGTCCTTGGCGCTCACATTCAGAATGCCGTTCGCGTCGATGTCGAACGTGACCTCTATCTGCGGTACGCCGCGGGGCGCGGGCGCGATGCCTTCCAGGCGGAAGCGGCCGAGCGTGCGGTTGTCGCGCGCGAGCGCACGCTCGCCCTGGAGTACGTGCACCTCGACCACGGTCTGGCCGTCGGCCGCGGTCGTGAACACCTTGGACTGGCGCGTCGGGATGGTCGTGTTGCGCTCGATGAGCGGCGTGGTCTGCTCACCCAGCGTCTCGATGCCGAGCGTCAGCGGCGTCACGTCGAGGAGTACCACGTCGCGCACCTCGCCGCCCAGCACGCCACCCTGCACGGCCGCCCCCACCGCCACCACCTCGTCGGGGTTCACGCCCTCGTGAGGGTCCTTGCCGGTCAGGCGCCGGATGAGCTCCTTGATCGCCGGCATGCGCGTCGAGCCGCCGACAAGCACCACCTGGTCGATGTCGCCCTCCTTGAGCCCTGCGTCCGATAGAGCCTGACGGAAGGGCTGGATCGTGCGCTCGGTGAGGTCGCGTGTGAGCTCCTCGAAGCGGGACCGGCTCAGGCGCAGCTCAAGGTGCTTTGGTCCGTTTTGGTCGGCCGTGATGAACGGCAGGGAGATCGTCGTCTCCGTCGCGCCGCTCAGCTCGATCTTCGCCTTCTCGGCCGCCTCGATCAGGCGCTGCAGAGCCTGGCGATCCTTGCGCAGGTCGATGCCGTTCTCGCGCAGGAACTCCTCCGCGGCCCAGATGACGATGCGCTGGTCGTAGTCGTCGCCGCCGAGGTGCGTGTCGCCCGAGGTCGACTTCACCTCGAACACACCCTCGCCCACTTCGAGGATGGACACGTCGAACGTGCCGCCACCCAGGTCGTAGACGAGGATCGTCTCGTTCTTCTGCTTGTCGAGCCCGTAGGCGAGTGCCGCCGCCGTCGGCTCGTTGATGATGCGCAGCACCTCGAGCCCGGCGATCCGGCCTGCGTCCTTGGTTGCCTGGCGCTGGGCGTCGTTGAAGTAGGCGGGAACGGTGATCACGGCCTGGGTCACGCTCTCTCCCAGGTAGCGCTCGGCGTCTGTCTTGAGCTTCTGCAGGACCGCGGCCGAGATCTCCTCGGGCGCCATCTCCTTCTGGACGGCTGGCAGCACGAACCGCACGCCGCCCGACGCCCCCTCCTTGACGTGATACGGAACGCGCGAGCGCTCCGCCGCGACCTCATCGAAGCGTCGCCCGATGAAGCGCTTGGCCGAGAAGATCGTGTTCTCCGGGTTGAGCACCGCCTGCCTGCGCGCAATCTGCCCCACGAGGCGCTCGCCCGCCTTCGTGAAGGCCACCACCGAGGGCACCGTGCGGCTGCCCTCGGCGCTGGTGATCACGGTCGGCTGGCCGCCTTCCATGACCGCCACCACGGAGTTCGTGGTGCCCAGGTCGATGCCGACGATCTTGCCCACGTCGTCACTCCCCTCCGCCCGCGTACGTCGTCGCCCCTCCGCATGGCGACCGGGCCCGGCCCGGTCGCAGCAGAGCCATTATAGGAAGGCCCGCCCAAACCGTCAAGGACGGTCAGGATGGCGCCTG
>JAKASY010000351.1 GCA_021817625.1 Bacillota bacterium
TCGGCGCGACATCGCTCGATCGCAGCCCACCGGTAGGTGCGCTCGACCCCCCGCACCGGGGCAGGACTGCGCTCGCCCGTGCGGCAGGCGAGCGCGAACAGTCGGGACAGCGTGAGGCAAAAGGGTGGGGGCGTCCCCCACCCAAGCAAGCCAGCCGCCTGGTGCCTCCTACCAGCCAACGCGGCACCCGCCCCTGCGTGCGGAGGGTGAAACCGGAAACGGTCAGGGAATGCGCTGCGGTTGGCGCGAGAGCGAACAATACAGGAGGCTTATGCCGCGCGATGTGTCGAGGGCGATTGTTCTTCTTCCATGTTCCTCCAGAAAGATGATGCATCTCGGGCTCGTGCGCAGTCATTGGCGCGCAGCACGAGGCACAAGCCCAGCGTTTTCTGACGGGGGCGGTCGGGCGTCAATGCGCCTGGATGGCACATCGCGCCGTCCGTGTGGATGTCCTTCGATGTCCTCGTCACCCGTTCCCAACTCTCTTCTCCCCAGCGGTGCAGGGTGACCGGGCCCATTCCAAGCGTCTTGGCAGCCACGCGGCGCAACACTACTGAGTTTGATGATGGATGAGCAAAGTGAACGAAGTTCCAACGAGCAGATGTTACTCCCTTGTGAGCGTCGTCGCGCGGCGGCTCGGGCCACATGGTCGGCGAGGTGGCACACCGCCGCCGTTCCGGGCGCGCTGGGCCCGGGCTGGACGAGTGTCCCGCCCGCCGCGGCGCTCGCCGCCGGCCCCGTGATGGCGGCCTTGCTGGACGCGCGGCGCCAGCTCCTGGAGAGCGCTCGGGTGATCGCTTCCGGCGTGAAGGGCCGAGCGGCACGGTGCCGCGCCGCCCGGCCGGCGGCCCCGGGAGGAGGTGCGTCGTGGCACAGGTCCGGTTTCTCGGTGGCGTCGGCGTGATCGGTGGCAGCCGCATCCTGGTCGAGGAGGACGGCCACCGCGTCTTGCTCGACTTCGGCCAGGACTATCGCCCCGGCCGCGGCCTTCTGCGGGCGCCTGTCCGGATGCGCCCGGAGCGCGAGCTCGCGGATCGCCTGCGGCTGGGGGAGGCGCCCAGGGTGGAGCGCCTGTATCGCCCGGATCTCGTGCAGGATCTGGGCCTTGCCGCCGGCGGCGACGGTCGCACGGCCGTGTTCATCAGCCACGGCCACATCGACCACGCCGGCCTCACCGCGTTCATCGACCCCGAGGTGCCGGTCTACGCCTCCGCGGACACGGTGCGCCTGGAGACGGCCCTGCGCGAGGCCGGGGAGGCGGCAACGGGCGAGCGGGCCGCCTTCCGGCCGCTTCCCGCCGGCGAGGCCGTCGAGGTCGGGCCACTGCGCGTCGTGCGCGTGGACGTGGACCACGACGTGCCGGGCGCGTCGGGCTATCTGGTGGAGAGCGCGTCGGGCCGCCTCGCCTACACCGGCGACTTCCGCCTTCACGGCCGTCACCCGGAGCAAAGCCGAGCGTTCACCGAGCACGCCCGCGGCGTCGACATCCTGGTCACCGAGGGCACCATGCTGTCCGCCAACCCGGCCGAGCGCGTGCGCACCGAGGCGCAGGTGGACGAGGCCTTCGCGAGCGCCCTCGCCGAGGTCGCCGGTTTGGCGCTCCTCGCCGTGTACCCGCGCAACCTGGAGCGCGTGGCGGCGCTGGCGAGCGCGGCGCAGGCCCTGGACCGTGAGATCCTCTGGCCGCCCGCCGTCTCCGACTTCCTCCGGCGCATGGGCGTCCCGGCAGCGCGCGACTGGCAGGCCGTGGGACTCGCGGCCGCAGCGCGCGAGCGCGACCGCTACGCCCTGGCCATACGGCCCGCGGACCTCGCGCTCCTGCTCGACCTGCCGCTCGGCCCGACAAGCGCGTTCATCCACGCGAACGGTGAGCCGCTCGGCCCGTTCGACCCGGCCTGGGACCTCCTCATGGACTGGCTCGCCCACCTGCGCGTGCCGTTCGTGCCCATCGGCACGAGCGGCCACGCCACCGCGGACGACCTGGCGCAGACCGTGCACGCGGTCGCCCCGCGCGTCCTTTTCCCCATCCACACCCTGGCGCCCGAGCGCCTTGCACCCGCGCCCGGCGGCGAGCGCCGGGTGGCGCAGTACGACCGCTGGTACGCCCTCGAGGACGGTCGCCGCGGCTAGCCGTCGCCGGGCGCGCGCCACGCGGCGTTGACGTGGGCGCCCACCACGACCGCCACGGCAACGACGTACAGGTACAGGAGAAGCAGGATGACGCCCCCGAGCGCGCCGTACACCACGCTCGTCGCCGCGAGCCGGCCGGCGTAGACGTTGAGCGCGAACGACGCGCCCAGCCACACCGCGACCGCCACGAGCGCACCCGGCCAGACGGCGCCCGTGCGCGCGGGCGCCAGGCGGTAGAGAAGCGCTACGATGGCCACGAACACGCAGAGCGACCCGAGCCAGCGCCCGGCGTCCACGAGCGCGGCCGGCACCGACATGCCGGCGCGCGCCGCGAGCCACATGAGCGCGCCCCGGCCGATCAGGGTGAGGGCCACCTCGGCCACGAGCACGGCGCCCACGCTGACGGACAGACCAAGCGACCAGGCGTAGCTCCACCACCACGGGGGCGACGCGGCCAGCGGCCCGTCATACGCGCTGCGCACCGCCGCCAGGGCCTGGCGCACGGCGCCGGACATGCCCCAGACGTAGCCGACCACGCCGATCGACAGCGCGGCCGGATCCGGTCGCGCCAGCACACGCGCGAGCTCGCGCTCGAGCACCCGCCGCACCGCCGCCGGCACGACGCTGCCCGCGCCGCTCGTGACGAGGTGCCCTGGGCCGGGAAGGTGCAGGGCGCCCGTGAGGGCCGCGAGGAACAAGAGCAGCGGCACGAGCGAGAACAGGAAGCTATAGGCCAGGGCCGCGCCGTACACGCCGACCCGCGCGCCGGCGAGGCGCCCGGCCAGACGTCGGAGGAAGGCCAGCGCGGGCCGCCGCGCGGCCGCGCTCCAGACGACGCCGAGGGCCCCCGCCGGCGGGAGCCCTCCTCGTTGAGGCCCAGGCACCCGCCCTAGCGGCGAAGGCCCAGACGGTCGACCAGCGCCTCGTAGCGCTCCGGCGACGACTTGCGCAGATAGTTCAGCAGGGCGCGCCGCTTGCCCACCATCTGGAGCAGCCCGCGCCGGCTGTGGAAGTCCTTCTTGTGCGTCTTCAGGTGCTCGGTGAGCTCGGAGATGCGCCGGCTCAGGATCGCCACCTGCACCTCCGGCGATCCGGTGTCGGTCTCGTGCACCCGAAAACTCTCGATCAGTCCCTGCTTTGCCTGCGCCTCAAGGGCCAAGAAGCGGATCCCCCTTCCGACGTTTCGCGCCCCTGGAGTATACCATCGACGCCGCGCCGGCTCAATGCTCGGTGGGCGCGTCGGCGAGCAGGGCGCGGATCGTGCGCACGTCCTCGGCGATCGCCGCCTTGAGCGACTCCGCGTCCGGGAAGGCTCGGTCCGGGCGCACGTAGCGCACGAGCTCCACGGCCATCTCGCGCCCGTACAGGTCCTCGCCGCCGCCTTCGAGCAGGTGCACCTCGAGGCGCAGCGGACCGTCCGCCTCGAACGTCGGGCGCCGGCCCAGGTCGGCCGCGCCCGGCAGGCGCGGACCGCCGTCGAGGCGCACGCGCGCGGCGTATATGCCCTCGGGCGGCAGGCACTTGATGGCCGGCGGCACGACGTTGGCCGTGGGCGTGCCGAGCCGCCTTCCCTCGCCGGCGCCGCGCACGACGGTGCCGACCACCGCGTATGCCCGCCCGAGGAGCCGCGCGGCCCCGGCCAGGTCCGCGTCGCGCACGCGCTGGCGCACGCGGCTCGACGAGACCGGCGCGCCATCGACCAGCACGGGCGGCACGACCTCGACGCCGAAGCCGAGACGCTCGCCCAGCCGCGCCAGGTCCGCCGGACGGCCGCGCGCCCCCCGGCCAAAGGAGAAGTTGTCGCCCACCACGACCCAGGACGGCCGCAG
>JAKASY010000352.1 GCA_021817625.1 Bacillota bacterium
TCCGATCTCCTCGGCGGCGGCGCCGAGCTCTGCCTGCACGCCGACCGGGTGGTCGCCGGCGCCGAGCTCTACATCGGCCAGGTGGAGGCGGGCGCGGGCGTCATCCCGGCCGGCGGCGGCACCAAGGAGTTCCTGGTCCGCACCCTCGCCACGATGCCGCCCGGCGCTCCTTGGAACCCGGCCCTGGCCGCGGCCGCCGCGCCAGCCAGCGTCGGGTCGGCGGCCTATCTCGACCCGGCGCCGTTCATCGCCCGCACCTTCGAGATCTTGGCCCTCGCGAAGGTCTCGACCAGCGCGGCGGAGGCGCGCGACCTCGGCTTTCTGCGACCGGTCGACGAGGTCGTCGTCCACCCGGAGCGGCGCCTCGCCCGGGCGCGCGCCCTGGTGGTCGAGCTCGACGAGGCCGGCTACCGGCCGCCGACGCCGGAGCCCTTCCCCGCACCGGGCCGCGAGGTGCGGGCGCTCCTCCAGGTGGCGATCGACGGCCTCGTCCGCTCCGGGCGCGCCAGCGCGCACGACGCGCGCATCGCCGGCGACCTCGCGACCGTGCTGTGCGGCGGCGACGTGGCCATGGGCACGCCGCTGACCGAGGAGCGCGTGCTCGACCTGGAGCGGGAGGCGTTCGTGCGCCTGGTGATGGAGCCGCGCACGCAGGCGCGCATGCAGCATCTCCTGTCGACGGGCCGGCCCCTGCGGAACTGACTGAGGGAGGGAAGAGCCATGCACGATGCCGTGATCGTGACGGCCCTGCGGACGCCGGTCGGCAAGGCGCCGCGGGGCAGCCTGCGCGGCGTGCGCCCGGACGACCTGATCGCCACGGTCCTGCGCGCCGTGCTCGACGCGACGCCCGCCGTGGACCCGCTGCAGGTGGACGACGTGATCCTGGGCTGCGCCTTTCCCGAGGCCGAGCAGGGGCTCAACCTCGGGCGCACGGCGGCCCTTGGCGCGGGCCTCGACGCGCGCGTGCCCGGGATGACCGTGAACCGCTACTGCGCCTCGGGCCTGGAGGCGGTGGCGATCGCCGCCGAGCGGGTGCGCCAGGGCGGGTGCGAGGCAGTGCTGGCGGGCGGCGTCGAGAGCATGAGCCGCGTGCCCGCCGCGGGCTTCCGTCCCAGCCCCAATCCGGTCTGGGCGGTAGCGCATCCCGACTACTACGTGGGCATGGGCCACACGGCCGAGGAGGTCGCGCGCCGCTACGGCGTCGCGCGCGAGGACCAGGACGCCTACGCGCTCGAGAGCCACCGGCGGGCGGCGGCCGCGATCGACGCCGGTCGCTTTGGCGCGGAGAGCATGGCGGTCGACCTGCCGGGCGGCGGTCTGCGGGAGGATGAGGGCGTGCGGCGCGACACCTCGCTCGAGCGCCTCGCCGCCCTTCGGCCGGCGTTCGTCGAGGGCGGCAGCGTCACCGCGGGAAACGCGTCGCAGACGAGCGACGGCGCTGCGGCCTGCCTCATCGTGCGCGACGACGTCGCCGCCGCCCTCGGGCTTGCGCCTCTGCTCGTCTACCGGGGCTACGCCGTGGCGGGCGTGGAGCCGGCGATCATGGGCGTCGGGCCGGTCGAGGCCGCGCCCCGCGCCCTGCGCCGGGCCGGCGTCGGCCTCGCGGACGTGGACCTCGTCGAGCTGAACGAGGCGTTCGCCTCCCAGACGCTCGCGGTCATGCGTAGGCTCGAGCTCGACCCGGCCAAGGTGAACGTGAACGGCGGCGCCATCGCCCTTGGTCACCCCCTGGGCGCGACGGGCGCCCGCCTGGTGGCGACGCTCGGGCACGAGCTCGGCCGGCGGCGGGGCCGCTACGGTCTCGCCACCCTGTGCATCGGCGGCGGCATGGGCGCGGCCGCCGTGTTCGAGCGGCCGGCCTGAGCCGAGACGCAACGGGAGGTATGGCGATGGACATGGACGCGGGCCCTCGGGTGGCCATCGATCCCCGGCGCGGCGGCGCCTTCCTGTTCGCCAGCGTGCCGAACGCCGACGTCGTGACGCCCGAGGATCTCGACGCCGAGACGGAGGCGGTGGCCGCGGCCGCCGCGGAGTTTGCCGAGCGCGAGGTGCGGCCGGCCCTGCCCCGTCTGGAGAGCGGCGACACGGCGACGCTTCGCGACCTCCTGGCGCGCATGGGCGCGCTCGACCTGCTCGCGGGCGAGGTGCCCGTCGAGCACGGCGGGCTCGCCCTCAGGCGTACGGCCGTGGCGCGCATGACCGAGCGCATGGCGCCCGCGGGCGGCTTCTCGATCGCCTGGGGCGGCCACAGCGGCCTCGCCACGCTGCCTATCGCCCTCTTCGGCACGGACGACCAGAAGGCGCGCTACCTGCCGCGCCTGGCCCGGGGCGAGTGGATCGGCGCGTACGCCCTGACCGAGCCCGGCTTCGGCTCGGACGCGCTGCACGCGCGCACCACCGCGCGGCCCACCGAGGACGGCAAGGGCTACCGTCTGAGCGGCGAGAAGCAGTGGATCACGAACGCCGGCGTCGCCGACCTGTTCACCGTGTTCGCCCAGCTTGAGGGCAGCGGCTTCAGCGCCTTCCTGGTCGAGCGCGCGTTTCCGGGCGTCTCCACCGGCGGCGAGTACGAGAAGATGGGCCTGCACGCCTCCTCGACGCGGCCGCTCTTGCTCGAGGACGTATTCGTGCCACGCGAGAACCTCCTGGGCGAGCCGGGGCGCGGCCACGTCGTCGCCCTCGGCGTGCTCGACCTGAACCGCCTGCACCTGGCCGCCGGCTGCCTCGGATCGTGCAAGCGGCTCACCGAGCTGTCCGCGCGCTACGCCCTCGGGCGCGTGCAGTTCGGCCGGCCGATCGCCCAGTTCGGCCTGATCCAGGAGAAGCTCGCCCAGATGCAGGTACGCACGTTCGCCCTGGACGCGGCGGTGTACCGCACGGCGGGCGCGCTCGAGCAGGCGGGGACCGCCCTGGGCATCGCCGACGAGGCCAAGGCGGCGGCCGAGTACGCCGTGGAGTGCGCGATCCTCAAGGTCATGGGGTCCGAGGCGCTCGGCTACGTCGTCGACGAGGCCGTGCAGATCCACGGCGGCTACGGCTATATGCGCGAGTACGAGGTGGAGCGCGCCTATCGCGACGCCCGCGTGCAGCGCATCTTCGAGGGAACGAACGAGATCAACCGCCTCACGGTGCCCGACACCCTGGCGCGCCGCGCAAGCCGCGGTCAGGTCCCGGTTGCGGCCCTCGCCGACACGCTCACGCGGGAGATCGCGGCCGTGCGCCGCCCGCTGTTCTTCGACCACCCGCTCGAGGCCGCGCGCTGGCGCGTGGAGGCGCTGCGCAAGGCGGCGGCCATGACGCTGGGCCTGGCGTTCGAGCGCCTGGGCACCGCCCTGGCCCAGGAGGAGGAGGTACTGGGCAGCGCCGCCGACATGGCGATCGGCCTCTTCGCCGCCGAGAGCGCGCTCACCCGGGGGGAGCGCCAGACGTCCACGCCCCTCGGCGAGAGCTTCGCCGACCTGGCCGCGCTCGCCGTCGACGACGGCGTCCAGGGCGCGCGCGCCGCGGCGTCGCGCATCCTCTGCCACGTCGAGCGCGGCGACGGTCGGGCGCTCGCGCTGGCGACGCTGGACAGGCTGACGGCGTTTCCGCCCGACGACCAGATCGAGGTGCGGCGGCGCGTCGCGGCGCGGCTGCTCGAGGCGGTCGCACTCTGATTGGCGGCGGCCGACCGGCGCGCCCTTTCTACGCGCCCTGGCTGCCGGCGCCCGGCGCCGTCGACGGCGAAAGTGCCGCCGCGCCAACCGGCCGGCTCGTCACCTCACCGGTGACGCTCTGCCCCTGGCCCTGCCAGCCAATCGTGAGCACGCGTGCGCCGCCCTTGCCGCTCACCGGTTTCACGCGCGCGATCAGGTCCTGGCCCTGCGTGCCGGTGATGGTGCCCGTGTAGGCCTCCGTGCCGTCGGCCGCGTAGAGGATGACCTGGCTCTTCTGGATGGCGAAGCCGCC
>JAKASY010000353.1 GCA_021817625.1 Bacillota bacterium
TGCATCATCGTCTTCGTGGCGACATGGGCGCGGGAGGGGCGGCCCTCCACGAGGTAGCTGGCCAGGGTGAACGGCGCTCCGGCGAAGCCGATGAGCGGCGTCGGGCCCAGGGCCTCGCGCGCCCGCACCACGGTCTCCAGGACATAGGGCAGGTCGCGCCGCGGCTCGACATCCCGGAGCGCGGCGACGTCCGCGCGCGTGCGCACCGGTGCCGCGATCACCGGCCCCACGTGCTCCTCAAGCGTATAATCGATGCCGGCCGGACCGAGCGGCACCATGATGTCGGAGAAGAGGATGGCTGCGTCGACGCCGAGCTGCTGCACCGGCAGCGCGGTGATCTCGGCGGCCAGGGCGGGGTCGCGCACGATCTCGAGGAACGTGCGTCGGCGGCGGATCGCCCGGTACTCCGGCTGCGAGCGGCCCGCTTGGCGCATGAACCAGACGGGCACGCGCGCGACCGGCAGGCCGCGGCAGGCATTGAGGAAGTCGCTCTGGGGCAAGGGGATCGCGCCACCTCCATGGCATCCAGGCCCCATCATAGCGCAGGCACGCACGACCGAAGGAAAGGCGGGCTACGGCATGGCGGAGCACGGGCACGACGAGCACGCGGCGGGGTTCGACGACGACGAACTGGGTGAGGGCGCGCAGGGGCGCGACGGCGGCGCGGCCGAGCCGAGCCTGCCGCAGCAGTACGTGCGCTTCGCCTTCTACCGGGTCGACCCGGCGTGGCGCCGGCTGCCTGTCGCCGAGCGCGAGGCCCACAAGGCGGAGCTTGCGGCCGTGATCGAGGACACAGCGTCGCAGAGCCTGCTTCAGCCCTACAGCATGGTGGGCACGCGCGGCGATTGCGACTTCATGCTCTGGCACGCCTCGCCGGACCTCGGCGACATGTATAGCCTCGCCGCCCGCATCAATCACACGGCCATGGCCGCGTACCTCACGGTGGCGCACAGCTACCTGAGCGTCACCAAGCGCTCCATCTACACGCGCGGCCACCGCCATCCCGACCAGCCGGAAAGCCGGCTCGAGGTGCGCATGGGCGAGGGCGCGTACCTCGTGGTCTACCCGTTCGTGAAGATCCGGCCGTGGTACAAGCTCACGGCCGGCGCGCGCCAGGGGATGATGGTCGAGCACATCCGCATCGGCCACAAGTACCCGCAGATCCGCATCCACACCACCTACGCGGTCGGTCTCGACGACGAGGAGTTCGTGCTCGCCTTCGACGCCGACCGGCCGCTCGAGTTCGTGGACCTCATCATGGAGCTGCGCTTCAGCGAGGCGAGCGCGTACACGCTGCGCGACACGCCGTCGTTCACGTGCCGCCGGGCGGGCGCGCGCGAGGCGCTGGACCTGATCGGCTAGGCGCCGCGGCCTACGCGGCGCCCGCGGCCCAGGGGCAGAGCGGGTCGGGGCCCAGGGCGTCGCCCGAGGCGGCGAACGCCCGGGCGCGGGAGCCCCCGCACGCCTGCCGGTAGGCGCATGCCCGGCACGCTCCGGTGAAGTCGCGTGCGCGGATGGCCCTGAGCAGAGGGTGGTCGCGGTAGACGGCGACGAGGCTGTCCCCCCGCACGTTGCCGAGTGCGACCGGCAGGAGGCCGCCGGGCTGGATCGTGCCGTCATGGGCGATGAACAGGATGCCGTCGCCGTCCAGCGTGCCGGCCCGGGCGAGGCGGATCGGCCCGTGCGGCGGGCCGGCACGCTCGCGCAGGCGGGCGGCGAGGCGGGCGTGCAGGGGGCCAGGGCGGAGCGTGCCGAGGCGTGCCTCCTCGGCCGCCCGCCGCACCCACGGCCCTTCGACGATCCGCAGCCGTAGGCCGTAGCGGGTCGTGTCAAGAACAAACGCCGCGACGTCCAGGGTCTCGGCCGGCGTAAGGTACTCCTCCGCCAGCGCCCGTCCGGTCGCGACCAGGAAGAACACCTCCCAGGTCGGCACCGCGGCCGCCAGGAGGTCGGCGGCGACATCGGCCAGGTCTTCTACGGTCGAGCGCATGACCACGGTGTTGACCTGCGCCTCGAGGCCTGAGAGCTGCGCCTGGCGCAGGGCGCGCACGCTGCGGGCGTGCGTGCCGGGGACGCCGCGCAGGCGATCGTGCGCCTCGGCGCCCGCGTCGATGCTCACGGACAGCCCGTGCACTCCGAGGGCGCGCAGGCGCGCGATCGCCGCCTCGTCGAGGCGGTCCGTGGCGCTGGGCGAGACGGCCGTGGTCAGGCCCAGATCGCGCGCGGACGCGAGGAGGGCGTCCAGGTCCGGCCGCATCATGACGTCGCCGCCCGTGAACACCATCACCGGCCGGGGCGGGCCGAACGCCGCCACCTGCCGCAGGAGGGCGAGGCCCTCCGCATGGGAGAGCTCACCGGGCAAGGGCTCGGGCTGGGCGCTCGCCCGGCAGTGGCGGCAGGCGAGGAGGCAGGCGCGCGTGGTCTCCCAGAACACGAGCGCCGGCCGATCGGCGAAACGGGATCGGAACGCAGCGTCGGTCATGGCTTCATCTCCCCGCACGGCGCACCCCAGGCGCGGTCGGCCACGCCGGGGCATGCTGGTCTGGGCGCAGGATAGCCCGAATGGGGCAGCGCCCGACACGGCCGAACGGCCCCCCACGCGAGGGCCGATGGATGGCGCCCCCGGCGTCCCCGGCAGGTCGCGCGGGCCGGGAGCGTGAAGCTTCTGCGCAGCGACCGCGGGCACGATAACCGCCCGCCGAGGCGCGTGATCGGCCTGCGTCTCAGCCAGGCGAACGAGCTTCCCGCCGCGAGCCCTGGTGGCCGCGTGGCGCGAGGCGACGTGCGTCACGGCGCGAGAGCGGGCGGCCCTGGCCTGGACCGAGGCGGTCACGCTCCTGAGCCAGAGCCACGTGCCCGACAAGGCCTATGAGGAGGCGGCCGGCCAGTTCTCGCCGCCCGAGCTTGTGGCGCACACGCTCGCGGTCGCCGTGGTCAACAGCTGGAACCGCCTGCAGGCGGCGTTCCGGGCAGCGCCGGCCGACTGACCGGGCGCGGGCCTGCCGCCTCCAATTCCGCCCTAGGACGGGCGCGGACCCACGTACGCCGCGAGTGGGCGGATCAGCCGGCCGCCTTGGACCTGCTCGAGGGCGTGGGCCGCCCAGCCGGCGGTGCGCGACAGGGCGAACACCGACGGGCTTGCCTCGGGCGGGATGCCGACCATGCGGTGGACGGCGGCCGTGTAGAACTCGACGTTGGTGCACAGGGGGCGCTCGGGGTGGCGCCGCGCCAGGGCGGCCAGGGCGGCGTCCTCCACCGCGACGTACAGGTCCAGGACGGCGCTCTCGCCGCTGAGCTCCTGGGCGATCGCCCGCAGGGCCGCCGCCCGGGGATCGGTGGTGCGGTACACGCGGTGGCCGAAGCCGGGGATGCGGCGTCCGGCGTCGAGCTCGTGCTCGATCCAGGCCTCGGCCTCGGCGGCGCTGCCGATGCGGTCCAGCATGTCCGCCACGCCGCTCGGCGCGCCGCCGTGAAGCGGCCCCTTCAGTGTCGCCATGCCCGCCACGAGGGCCGACGCGAGATCCGTACGCGTGGACGCGGCGACGCGTACGGCGAAGGTCGAGGCGTTCAGGCTGTGCTCCGCGGTAAGGACCAGGTAGGCGTCGAGCGCTCGCACCTCCGCCGCGGCCGCGTCGCTGCCGCGCAGCTGGCGCAGGAACAGGGCGGCGGCGGGCAGGGCGTCGTCCGCGACGGCGGGCGGCGCGGTGGGGGCCAGGCCGGCGGCGCGCCGGGCGCTCGCCGCGGCCAGGTAGGGTACCGCCCCGACCAGGGCGTAGGCCTCGTCCGCGGTCGGCGGATGATCCGTGCCCCAGGCCAGCGACGACAGCGCGGTGCGCATGAGGTCCAAGGGCGGCGCCGGCGGCGCAGCCTCAAGCGTGGCGAGGGCCCGCCCGGCCAGCTCGCGCCCCGCCGGTCGGGCCGCGCGCACGCTCGCCCTCGTGG
>JAKASY010000354.1 GCA_021817625.1 Bacillota bacterium
CGTCGCACGCGAGAGCCTGCGCGGCACCGTGCAGAACGACATCCTCAAGGAGTTCGCCGCGCGCGGCACCTACGTGTACCCGCCCGGCCCGTCGATGCGCATCGCGGCGGACGTCATCGCCTGGGCGTCGGAGCGCCTGCCGGGCTGGAACCCGATCTCCATCAGCGGCTACCACATGCGCGAGGCCGGCGCCACGGCGGCCCAGGAGGTTGCCTTCACCCTCGCCAACGCCCTGGCCTACGTGGATGCGGTGCGCGCCCGCGGCCTCACGATGGACCAGTTCGGCGGGCGCCTATCCTTCTTCTTTGCCGCCCACAACGACCTGTCCGAGGAGGTCGCGAAGTTCCGCGCCGCGCGCCGGCTCTGGCATGAGCTCAGCGGCGGGCGCGGCGCAACGGACGGGCGTGCGCGCGCCCTACGCTTCCACACGCAGACCGCTGGATCGGCCCTGACCGCCCAGCAACCGGACGTGAACGTCGTGCGCGTGGCCGTGCAGGCCCTCGCGGCTGTCATGGGCGGCACCCAGTCCCTGCACACGAACGCCTACGACGAGGCCCTCGGCCTGCCCACGCCCGAGTCGGCGCGCCTTGCCCTGCGCACCCAGCAGGTCATCGCGTACGAGTCGGGCGCGGCGGTCAGCGCCGACCCCCTGGGCGGCAGCTACTACGTGGAGTGGCTGACGGATCAGGTGGAGGCCGACGCCCGCAAGCTCCTGAGCGAGATCGAGGCGCTGGGCGGGGCGATCGAGGCCATTCGCACCGGCTACGTCACAAGGCAGATCGAGGAGAGCGCGTTCCGCTACCAGCGGGAGGTGGAGGACGGCGAGCGTCTGGTCGTCGGCCTCAACTGCTTCGCCGAGGCTGTCACCCAGGCGCCGTCCATCGACCCGGGCGACCCTGAGGCGGAGGAGCGCCAGCGCGCAGCCCTGGCGGAGCGTCGGCGGCGGCGCGACGGGCGTGCTGCGGCCGCCGCGCTGCGTGCCGTGGAGGCGGCTGCGCGATCGTCCGCGAACCTCATGGACGCGATCGTCGCCGCCGTCGAATCCCAGGCGACCCTCGGCGAGATATCGGACGCGATGCGGGAGGTCTTTGGTGAAGAGCGATAGCGCGCGCCAGAGTAGCGTTGACCACGTCGGCGTCGCCGTCCGCGACCTGGACCAGGCTCTGGCTCTCTATGTGGACGTCCTGGGCATGCCGCTTCACGGACGCGAGGTGGTGGCGGGCGAGGGCTGCGAGGTGGCCTTCGTCGGCGCGGGGGACTGCCACGTCGAGCTCTTGCGGCCGCTCTCGCCGGATAGCGCGGTCGGCCGGCACCTGGAGCGGCGCGGCGAGGGCGTACACCATGTCGCCCTCCGCGTGGCCGACATCGATGCAAGCCTCGCGCAGGCACGCGAGCGCGGCATGGAGGTGCTCGGGACGGGCGCGCGTCCCGGTGCCGGCGGGGCGCGCGTCGCGTTCCTGCACCCGCGCGCCGCGGGCGGCGTCCTGCTCGAGCTGACGACCGGCCGGCGGGAGGGCCCCTAGGCGTGGACGAGCGCATCGAGGACCTCCACCACCGGCGCGCCCGCGTCGCCCTGGGCGGTGGCGAGGCGCGCATCCGGCGCCAGCACGAGGCGGGCAAGGGGACGGCGCGCGAGCGCGTTCGCACGCTCCTGGACCCGGACACCTTCGTCGAGATCGACGCCTTCGTCACCCACCGCGCGGGCGGCTTCGGCCTGGACGACGCCGACCTGCCGGCGGACGGCGTGGTCGTCGGCTACGGGCGCGTCGCCGGTCGCACCGTGTACGTGTTCGCCGACGACTTCACCGTCGCGGGCGGCACCCTCGGCGAGATGCACGCGAAGAAGATCCTCAAGGTCATGGACCTCGCGGTGCGGACGGGTGCGCCCATCGTCGGCCTCCTGGACAGCGGTGGCGCGCGCATCCAGGAGGGCGTGAGCGGCCTCAACGGCTTCGGCGAGATCTTCCGCATGAACACGCGGGCGAGTGGCGTCGTGCCGCAAGTCTCGGTGATCATGGGCCCGTGCGCGGGCGGCGCGGTCTACTCGCCTGCCCTCACGGACTTCATCGTGATGGTCGAGGGCACCTCGCAGATGTTCATCACGGGACCGCAGGTGATCAAGACCGTGACGGGCGAGGACGTCACGCTCGAGGATCTGGGCGGGGCCCACGCCCACAGCGGGCGCAGCGGCGTGGCCCACCTGTCGGCGCCAAGCGAGGGCGAGGCGCTGGAGCTCGTGCGCCGGCTTCTCGCCTACCTGCCCGAGAACAACCTCGCGACCGCACCAGCGCTCGAGCCAGCACCGCCGGATCCCGCGTACGCCGCGCGCCTGAACGAGGTCGTGCCGGCCGAGCCGACGCGGCCGTATGACGTACGCGATGTGATCCTCGGCGTGGTCGACGCGGGCAGCCTGCTCGAGATCCAGCCGGTCTTCGCGCGAAACCTGGTGACGGCGTTCGCGCGCCTGGGCGGCAGGTCGGTGGCCGTCGTGGGGAACCAGCCGCGAGTGCTCGCGGGCTGTCTTGACATCGACGCCTCGGACAAGCTCGCGCGCTTCGTGCGCCTGGCGGACGCCTTCCACCTGCCGATCCTCACGTTCGTCGACACGCCGGGGTACCTGCCGGGTGTGGCCCAGGAGCACGGCGGCATCATCCGCCACGGCGCCAAGGTGCTCTACGCGTACTCGGAGGCCACCGCGCCGCGGGTCACGGTGATCCTCCGCAAGGCGTACGGCGGCGCGTACCTGGCGATGTGCAGCCGCTCCCTCGGGGCCGACCAGGTGCTCGCGTACCCGACGGCCGAGATCGCGGTCATGGGTCCCGAAGGCGCCGCGGAGATCATCTTCCGCGACGCCATCCGGTCGAGCGACGACCCGGGCCGCACCCGCGCCGAGCGCATCCGCGAGTACCGGGAGCGCTTCGCCAACCCCTACATCGCCGCCTCGCTCGGGCTGGTCGACATGGTGATCGAACCGTCGGAGACGCGACCGCTCCTGGAGGCAGCGCTCGCCGCCCTCTCGGGCGTGCGGGCGGAGGGCGTCGCGCGCAAGCATGGCAACATTCCGTTATGATCGTGGGCAGGGACGCTTTCAACGCGACGCTGGCGCCCGCGACGGTGGCCGCGATCATGGGGGCGCTTGCGACGATGCTGGGCCCTGAGGCCAGCCGATACCGGGTGACCGCGGTGCGCCCGCTCGGCTGGGCGGCCCCGGCAGGGGACGAAGCGGGCGCGCGCGTGTGGGCCGCGGTCGGGCGTCAGGAGGCGGCGTTTGTGCACCGGCACTTTGGGGAGGGGCGGCGTTGAGGCGGTTTCTCGTCACGGTCAACGGCGAGCGCTACGAGGTGGCCGTGGAGGAGATCGCTGGCGAGAGCGAGGCCGCCGTCTCGGCTGCGGCGCTGCTGCCGCCAGCGGCGCGTCCGGCGGCGCCGCCAGCCAGTCGCCCAAGCGCGTTCGACCGGCCGGCCGAGGCGCCGGCCGCGCCGCGCGGCGTCGTGGGGGAGGGGGTCGTGAAGGCGCCGCTTCCTGGCGCCATCCTCGCGGTCAAGGTGAGCGTGGGCGAGACCGTGCGCGCCGGCCAGGTGCTGGTCTTGCTCGAGGCGATGAAGATGGAGAACGAGATCGCCTCGCCGATCGACGGCCACGTGCGCGACGTGCGCGTGGCGCCGGGCGACGCCGTCGGTCTCGGCGACGTTCTGTGCGTGGTGGAGGCGTAGGCGCCGGATCGGGCGCGCCCGACGGCGAAAAGCGCGCCCTGCGTCGGTGTATGCGCGCGCGGCTCCGGGGCGTCTCCGCCGCGGAGGCAAGCGCGGCGGGCGAGGCGGCCGCGCTGCACCTGACAAGAGCTGACTTCTGGCGCACGGCGCGGTCGGTCCTCGTGTACGCGGCGGTCGGTGGCGAGCTCGACCCCGCGCCGGTCGCCGAAGCGGCCTGGAGCG
>JAKASY010000355.1 GCA_021817625.1 Bacillota bacterium
TTCTTCTTCGCCGCCAGGCGCTCGCGCGCGCCGGGCTCGAAGCGCGGCGCCACGACCACCTCCAGGAAGAGCGCCGCGAGCGCCGCGGCGGTGGCCTCGTCCACCGACCGGTTGAGCGCCACGATGCCGCCGAAGATCGCCTCCGGGTCGGCGTCGCGCGCGCGCTCGAACGCCTCGCGCACGCTCCCGCCCAGCGCCACGCCGCAGGGCGAGGCGTGCTTCACCGCCGCGGCCGCCGTGTCCTCGAACTCCTGCACGAGCCGCCAGGCGGCGTCGGCGTCCATGAGGTTGTTGTAGGAGAGCGCCTTGCCGGACAGCTGCACGGCCGTGGCGATGCTCCCCGGCTCAGGCAGGGGGTCGCGGTAGAAGGCGGCTCGCTGGTGCGGGTTCTCGCCGTAGCGCAGGACGGCGGCCCCCTCGAACGCGAGGGTGGCCACCTCCGGGAAGGTGCCCGGGTCGCTCCGGCCCAGGAGGTAGCCGGCGATCGCCGCGTCGTAGGCGGCGGTGTGCGAGAACGCCTTGCGCGCGTACCTGAGGCGCGCGTCGGCGTCGGGGCCGCCATGCCCGATGGCCTCGAGCACCGCCTGGTAGTCGTCGGGGTCGACCACCACGGTGACGAAGCGGTGGTTCTTGGCGGCCGCGCGCAGGAGTGAGGGGCCGCCGATGTCGATCTCCTCGACCGCCTCCTCCAGGCCGGCGCCGGCGGCGATCGCCGCGCGAAACGGATAGAGGTTCACGGCCACGAGATCGATCGGCTCGATGCCGTAGGCGGCGAGGGCGGCCATGTCGTCCGGGCGGTCGCGCCGGGCGAGGATGCCGCCATGAATGGCCGGGTGCAGCGTCTTCACCCGGCCGCCGAGCATCTCGGGGGCGCCGGTGACGCTCTCCACCGTGCGCACCGGGACGCCGGCGGCCTCGATGGTGGCCGCGGTCCGACCCGTGGCCACGACCTCCCACCCCAACGCGGCCAGGCCCCCTGCCAGGTCCGCCGCGCCCCGCTTGTCCGACACGGCGATCAGCGCCCTCGCCATCCTCTAGCCCCCCGCCCTCGAGTGGTAGCGCCCGGCCCCGCGCGCCGGCGCGCGCGCCCGCGCGGGGCCCGCGATCCGGACCCGGCGGCCCTCCAGGCGCACCCGGCCGGCCGCGAACAGGGAGAGCACCTCCGGAAGCAGCCGGTGCTCGGCGCGGTGGATGCGCCGCGTCAGGCCCTGCGCGCTGTCGCCCTCGCGCACCGCGACCGCCCGCTGGGCGATGATCGGGCCCGTGTCCACGCCCGCGTCCACGAAGTGCACGGTGCAGCCCGTGACGCGCACGCCGGCCGCGAGCGCCTGCTCGACCGCGTGCATGCCCGGAAAGCTCGGCAGGAGCGACGGGTGCAGGTTGATGAGCGGCCACGGCGCGGCCCGGAGCACCGACCCGGCGATGCGCATGTAGCCCGCCAGCACGCCGAGGTCGGCGCCCCCGGCCGCCGCGACGGCGGCGAGGATCGCTCGCTCGTGCGCGTCGCGGCCGGCGTGCGCGCGCCGCTCGATGAGCGCGCACGCAAGGCCATGCGCCTTGGCGCGGGCGATGGCGCCGGCGCCGGCCCGGTCGCACACCACGATCGCCACCTCGGCCGCGAGGCGGCCGGCCTCGATCGCCGCCGCCACCGCCTCGAGGTTCGTGCCCTCGCCCGACGCGAGCACGGCGAGGCGCATCATGCGCCGGCGCGGGCGAAGGCCACGCCTTCACCGCCCTCGACCACGCGTCCCACGACGTGCGCCGTCTCGCCCACGCCGCGGAGCGCCGCAAGGGAGGCGTCCAGGGCGGCGGGGTCGACGACGGCCACAAGGCCGATGCCCATGTTGAAGGTCGCCAGCATGTCCGCCTCGCCGAGGCCGCCCCAGTCGGCGATGTGCCCGAACAGCGGCGGCACGGGCCAGCTGCCCAGCTCGACCCGGGCCGTGAGGCCCGTGGGCAGGACGCGGGCCACGTTGCCCTGCCAGCCGCCGCCCGTGATGTGGGCGGCGGCGCGCAGGCCCCCCGCGCTGCCCATCGCCTCGAGCGCCCGCACGTACACGCGGGTCGGCCGCAGGAGGGCCTCGCCAAGCTTGCCCACCCCCGTGAGCGCGTCGCCGTACGTGAGGCCGCGCTCCTCGACCAGCCGGCGCAACAGGGAGAAGCCGTTCGCGTGCACGCCGCTCGACTCGAGGCCGACGAGCGCGTCTCCGGGGCGGACCCGCTCGGGCCCCAGGAGGCGGGCCTGCTCGCAGACGCCGACGCAGAACCCCGCGAGGTCCATGCGGCCGGGCGGATAGAACCCCGGCATCTCCGCCATCTCGCCGCCGAGAAGGGCGCAGCCGATCGACTCCAGGGCGCGGGCCATGCCGGCCACGACCGTCTCCACGCGCTCGGGCTCGAGCCGACCTGTCGCCAGGTAGTCAAGGAAGAAGAGAGGCCGGCCGCCGGCCGCGGCCACATCGTTCACGCACATCGCCACCAGGTCCTGGCCGATGCCCGAGAAGTCGCCCACGCTCTCCGCGACGGCGAGCTTGGTGCCCACGCCGTCGCAGCCGGCGAGCAGCACGGGCTCGCGGTAGTCCCCGGCGGCGAAGCGGAAGGCGCCGGCGAATCCCCCGAGGGTGCCGAGCACCGCCGGGCCGAAGGTGCGCTCGGCGAGCGGCCGTATGCGCTCGACCGCCGCCTCGCCCGCGGCCACGTCGACGCCCGCGCGGCGGTAGGCCTCGCGCTCGCTCACCGGCCCTCGTCCCCCAGGCCGACGCTCTGCGCGATGGCCAGCTTGCGCGGGTCGCTGGGGCGCCCGGCGGGGTAGCGGCCCGTGAAGCAGGCGTCGCAGAAGCCCGTGTCGCCCTCGCCGCCCTCGGGCGCCGACGCCCAAAGCAGGCCCTCGATCGACAGGAAGGCCAGGCTGTCCGCGCCCATCTCCTGGCGCAGGCCCTCGAGGTCAAGGCGTGCCGCCGCCAGCTGCCCCGGGTCCCCCGTGTCGATGCCGTAGTGGCAGGGGAAGCGCACGGGCGGCGAGGCGACGCGCACGTGCACCTCGGCCGCCCCGGCCTCGCGCACGAGGCGCACGATGCGCCGGCTGGTCGTGCCGCGCACCACGGAGTCGTCGACCAGCGCGACGCGCCGGCCGCCGAGGACCGAGCCCAGGGCGCTCAGCTTGAGGCGCACGCCGCCCTCGCGCAGGAAGCCCGTGGGCTGGATGAAGGTGCGGGCGGCGTAGCGGTTGCGCACGAGGCCCATCTCGAACGGCAGGCCCGACGCCTGGGCGTA
Organism: Bacillota bacterium; assembly: GCA_021817625.1. Next base: position 3,274 of record JAKASY010000355.1, read on the forward strand.
GCCCATCGCGGCCGACAGGCCCGAGTCCGGCACGCCGACCACGATGTCCGCCGCGGCCGGCGCCTCCTGGGCCAGACGCTCGCCGGCGCGCCGGCGCGTGGCGTGCACGGCGCGGCCGTGCATGCGCGAGTCCGGGCGCGCCAGGTAGACGCCCTCGAAGACGCACATGTGCTCGCGCGCCCCGGGCCGCCGCCTGGACTCGAGGCCACCGTCGCCGATACGCAGGATCTCGCCCGGCGCCACGTCGCGCACGTAGCGCGCGCCGACGAGATCCAGCGCGCAGGTCTCCGAGGCGAGGAGGTAGGCGCCGCTGTCGCTGCGGCCCAGGAGGAGGGGGCGGATGCCCGCCGGGTCGCGCGCGCCGATCATTCCCTCCGGCGTGAGGAAGGCGAAGGCGTACGCGCCCTCGAGGCGCTGGAGCGCGGCCTCGATCGCCTCCAGGGACGGCGATCGGCTCTTCCTGGCGACCAGGTGCGCCACCACCTCGGTGTCGACCGTGGTGCGGAAGATCGCGCCGTCATCCTCCAGCTCGCGCCGGAGCTCGACCGCGTTCGTGATGTTGCCGTTTAGGCACACCGCCAGGTACCCGCCTCGCAGGTGGACGGCGAACGGCTGGGCGTTCTCCGCTACGTTC
>JAKASY010000356.1 GCA_021817625.1 Bacillota bacterium
AGCACCACTGCAACCACCTCTCCCGGCCGGGCCGACCGCCGCGCCGCTGCCACCGCCGCACCGGAGGACGGCCCCACGAGGAGTCCCTCCCGCGCGGCCAGAGCCCGGCACTCCTCGATCGCCTCGGCCGAGGCAACGGCGACGGCCGTCGCGCCCTTGATGCCCTGCCAGTGCGGCGGCGAGAAGCCCGCGCCGATGCCGGCGATGCGGTGCGCGCTGCCGCCCGCGCCGCTCAGGTTGGGCGCCTCCGCTGGCTCGACGCCGACGATCGCCACGCGGCGGCCGGCGTCGGCGAAGGCGCTCGCCAGGCCCGCCGCCGTGGCCCCGGTCCCCACGCCCACGACCACGCGGTCGAGGCGACCCTCCAGGTCGCGCAGGATCTCCTCCCCCATGACGCGATAGCCTTCGACCGCGGCCGGATCGGCAAACGGCGCCACGAGGAGGGCGCCCGGGCGGGAGCGCGCCTCGGCCTGGGCCCGGCGCACCGCCCCGCCCATGCCGTCGGCGGGCGCCGTGAGGATGAGATCGCCGCCCAGGCCCCCGATCAGGCGCCGCCACTCGGGCGGCGCAGACGCCGGCGCCACCACAACCGCCGGGTGGCCGGCGAGGGGCGCGAGCACCGCCAGGGCCAGGGCCGTGTTGCCGGCGCTTGCCACGACCGCGGCCGCGCCCGGCGCCAGGTGCCCGGACGCCTCCGCCGCGGCCACAATCGCGGCGACGGCGCGGTCCTTGAGGCTGCCCGAGGGGTTGCGACTCTCCAGCTTCCCCAGGACGAGGGCGCCGCTCGCCTCGCTCGCCTCCGCCAGACGCACAAGCGGCGTGCCGCCCACCAGGCGCCTAAGGCTGTCGACCCTCATCGCCGATCCGCCTCCTCGCGCGCCCGCGCCGCGGCGATCTCGCCGGCCTGGGCCGCCCGTAGGCTAAGGCGCATGCCGTCCCGGGCGAGATGCGTGCGCACGCCGCTCACCCGCTCCACGTACTCGGCCAGAAGGGGTGCGCGGTCCTCGCCGCCCTCGCCGTGCAGGGCCGGGTCGAGGTGCGTGATCACCGCCTCGCCGATGCCGCTGCCCGACAAAAGGTCGCCGAGCCCGATCGCGGTAAGCTGGCGGGCCGGGAAGTGGTTCATGAAGGTCACGTTGGCGATGAGCACGTCGACGCCGGTGAACGCCGCCTTGAGGTCGAGGTGCACCTCCACGGCCGCCTCGAAGTCGACGATCGGCCGCCCGGGCTCGACCTCCACCCGCTCTCCCGCCGCGTTGCGGTAGGCCAGGAGGTAGCCCGTGTCGGAGGTGTAGCCCACGCGCAGGCCCGGCGTCTCGAGCACGAAGCCGTAGTTCTCGCCGCCGTGGTGGGCCGGCACCGGCCGCAGTCGGGCGCCCTGGGCGAGGGTCAGCTCGACGCCCGGGTCGAGGGCGACGGTGCGGGGTCCCCCCGGGTACGGCGGGCCCGGCCGGCGGCCCTGGTGGAAGGCGCTGACGAGGCCGTCGTCCAGGACGCTGCGCGGCGCGAGCAGCATGCCGCGCCGCACCGACATCGCCCGGCACATGCTCTCGACGATGGCGCCGGCGTCGCCGTAATGGTCGGTGTGGCCGTGCGACACGTACACGGCGTCGAGGTCCTCGAGCGGCAGGCCCAGGGCGCGGGCGTGCACGAGGGCGCCGGGCCCCGGGTCGACGTACAGGCGAACCTCCGGCGTCTCCAGGTAGAAGCCGCCGGTGGCGCGCATCTGGCGCATGAGGTTGATCGGGCTGCCGCCGCTGCCGACGAACACCAGCTCACCCCGATGCGCCGGCGCGGGCGAGCGCGCGAGATCGCGGCGATCGCGCCGGACGCCCTCGAGCGTGGCGCTCTCCAGACTGCGCTCGAGCGCGCGCAACGCGTCGTCGATGCCCGCTCCCTCCCCGCCCTGAGGCTACACGCGGATGCCGCGCGACTCGTTGTCGCCCTTGGGCCGCTTGCCGCCGCCGCTGCGCCCGCCACCGCCGCCGCCGCCGCCCCGGCGCGGCTGGCGGCCGCCCGCGCTACCGCCGCCGCTCTGGCTCAGGCGGCCGAGCGCCTCGTCCCTCGCCACCCAGCTATACCAGAGGGGGGTGGCGAACAGGATCGAGGAGAAGGCGCCGAAGGCGACGCCGATCACGACCGTGGCCGCCAGGTCGCGCGTGGACGCCCCGCCCAGGATGAGGATCGAGAGCATGGCGACAAGCACGATCACCGCCGTGATGATGGACCGCGTCAGCGTCTGGTTCAGGCTGCGATTCACGAGCTCCGCGAGCGAGTCGCCGCGCTGGCGGCCCTGCATGTTCTCGCGCACGCGGTCGAAGATGATGATGCGGTCGTTGAGCGAGTAGCCGAAGATCGTCAGGATGCCGGCGATGAACGCCGCGGTGATCTCCACGCGCAGGATGGAGATGATGCCCATGGTGACGATCGCGTCCCAGAACACGGCCGCGATGCCCGTGAGGGCGTAGCGCAGGTCGAAGCGGATGACCATGTAGAGCACGATCAGGACCGCCGCCGCCAGGACGGCCTCGATGCCGCCCGTGACGATGCCGGACGCCACGGCGGCGCCGACGGTGTTGTGCTGCACCACGCTCATGCCCTTGAAGGCCGCGGCCAGGGCCTTCAGGACGGCGAGGTAGCGGGGCTCGGACAGAGTGGGCAGCGTGAGGAACAGGCCGTGCACGCCGGTGGCGACCGTCGAGTACTTGGTGAAGCCCAAGTGGCGCATGAGCGCGTCGACGCGGGCGGCAGCGGGCACGGCGCCCGGGAAGGCCAGCTGGATCTGCGTGCCGCCCGTGAAGTCGAGCCCGAGGTTGAAGCCCTGCACGAGGAGCGACACGGCGCTCAGGACGAGCAGGACCAGGGCGACGCCGAACCAGATGCGCCGGTGGCGCATGTAGTCGAAGTTGTACGGAGCTGGGGGCAGGGCCTGGGCCTGCGCTCCCCTGGCCGTCGCCACCTACATCGCCTCCTTCGCGGCCGCGCCGCGGTAGCCCACGAAGAAGCCCAGGTTGTCGGTGAGGAAGGTGCCCTCGACCAGATGGATGAGCACGCGCGTGAAGAAGTAGGCCGTGAGGAACGAGATGGCGACGCCGATCCCCAGCGTGAGCGCGAAGCCGCGCACGTCGCCCGTGCCGAAGTAGTAGAGGACGATCGAGGCGACGATGGTCGAGACGTTCGAGTCCGCGATCGCCCGAAGGGCGTTTCGGAAGCCGAACGTCACGGCCGAGGGAAGCGGCCGCCCGAGGCGCAGCTCGTCCCTGAGGCGCGCGAAGATGATGACGTTGGCGTCGACCGCGATGCCCGCGCTCAGGATCACGCCCGCGACGCTCGGCAGCGTGATCACGGCATGGAGGAGTATGAGAACCGCACCGAGGACCATGAGGTAGACGAGAAGCGCGATGTCCGCGAGCACGCCGGCGAAGCGGTAGAAGAAGATCATCAGGGCGATGATGAGGAGCATGGCCAGGATGCCGGCCACCTCGCTTGCGTGCACCGAGCTGGCGCCCAGCGTGGCGGACACCGCCTGCACCTCGATCGTCTTGAGCGGCACGGGCAGGGCGCCCGAGTTGATCAGCACCGCGAGCTTCTGCGCGGCCTGCAGGCTCGCCAGGCCGTAGATCTCGCCCTGGTTCGAGATCACGCCCTGGATGGTGGCGGCGTTGATCTGCTTGCCGTCGAGCAGCGTGTACATGGTCTGCCCGATGTGGCCGCTCGTGAAGGTTTGCATGGCCGCGGCGCCCGCCGAGTTGAACGTGAGCTGCACGGCGGGCGAGTTGCCCTGCGTCGTGTCGATGATGGCGGTGGCGCTGGTCACGTCCTTGCCCGTCAGGAAGGGCTTGCCGTTCGGCACGGTGACCGTGGTGCCGGGGCTCGTCTTGGTCTTTCCAGATCGGA
>JAKASY010000357.1 GCA_021817625.1 Bacillota bacterium
CCGTCCGCAAGAGAAGGACGTCGCCGGGCTCCGCACGCACCCCCTCCCGCTCGAGCGCCGCCTCGACCTCGCCTTCGGTGATGCGGTGGCCGAGATCGAGCGACTCCACCCCGAGAAGGCGCGGGAAGTCGAGCAGCACGCCGCGCGTGGCGATGCGGTCGCGCCACTGGTCGATGGCGTTGTGGTCGGCGCCGCCGGCATGCACGTCGGTGCACGGCCGGTCGTTGTACATCTTGTAGTCGTAGAAGGCGTGCCCCAGGCCGTCCCAGTGCGTGGCGCACTGAAGGGCCATGGTGACCATGTCGTCCGCGTAGCCCCAGCCCTCGACCTGGCCGGGCTGGACGCCAGCCTTGAGGTCGGTGCCCGTCTGGAGCATGACGTGGTGCGGGTCGAGGCGCCGGTCGCCGTGGGGCTGCAGGCCGATCGCGCCGAGCGGCAGCGCCAGCGAGAAGGCGCGGCCCGTGCGGGCCAGGGAGGCGCCATGGCGCCGGCGCTCCTCCGTGATGAGGTTCACCGTACCTACTTCATCGTCGGGCCCCCAGCGTCCCCAGTTGCTCACGCGCGGGATCATGGCCTCGATCTGGGCGTCGCTACCCAAGAGTCTCGCCTCCTCGCTTCGTCAGTCGGCAGTGCGCGTCGCCAGCCGCGCGAAGGCGACGGCAGCCAGGAGCGCGGCGCCGTCGAACACGTCGGACACCCATGGCGACACGCCCAGGAGAAGCAGGCCGGATACGCCGATAGCAAGCAGGTATGTGGCGATCACCGTGCCGCCCACGTTGAACCGGCCGATCTGCACCGTCGTCGTGCCCAGGAAGGCGGCGGCGTACGGCGGCAGGAGGTAGCTGGGGCCAAGAGTGGGGTCGACGGCGCCGAGCTGCGCGGCGAGCACGATGCCGGCGAATGCGCTGAGCGCCGCCGACGCCACGAACGCGGCGAAGCGGGTGCGGTCCACGCGCAGGCCGGCGAGCCGCGCGGCTTCCGGGTTTCCGCCGACGAACAGGAGGTAGCGGCCGACCGGGGTGTACTCGTACAGGTACCAGAGGATCAGGGCGAGGACCCAGCCGTAGTACACGCTGTCGGGCAGGCCCAGGATGTGCGCCTGGCCGAGGCGGATGAGGCCGTTCGGCAGGCCGATGACGATGTTGCCCCCGGTCACGCCGTAGGTCAGGCCGCCGAGGATCGTCATGCTGCCCAGGGTGACGATGAACGCGTTGATGCCCAGGCCCACGATGAAGAGGGCGTTTATGGCGCCGATGCCGACGCCGATCGCGAGCGCCGCCGCACACGCCGCCCACACCGGCCAGTGCGCCTGCGTGACGAGAACCCCCAGGACGGCGGCGCAGAACACCATCACCGCCGCCACCGAGAGGTCGAAGTCGCCGGCCCGCAGGGGCACGGTCACGGCGAGCGCGAGGATGAGCACGAAGGACTCGGAGTTGAGGAGCGCGATGGCGTTTCCGCCGGTGGGGAACGTGGTCGGCATGAGCACGGAGAAGAGCGCCGCCATGAGCACCGCCGCCCAAAGCAGCATGAAGCGCTTGCCCACGTCGGCCCAGCCGCGGCGTCTCACCGGCGTTCGCGGGGCGGGCGGCGGCTCGGGCGCTGGCTGCGCCTCGGTCATCTGGTCCATGGCTCGACCCCCTACGCGCGTGCTGCGCAAGCCACCAGGTCAGCCCAGGTGGCAGCGCTCCAGGATCGTGCGCTCCGACACGTCGCTCTCCGGAATCTCCGCACTGATGCGGCCGCGCTCGAAGACCAGGACCCGATGGCACATGTGGGACAGCTCCTCGTACTCGGTTGACACGTAGAGCACCGCCGTGCCGGCGGCCGCCGCCTGGCACACGAACTCGAGGATCTCGCGCCGCGCGGCGGCGTCCACGCCCACGGTGGGCTGGTGGAGGATGAGGACACGGGGCCGGCGCTGGAGGATCTTCGCCATGACGATCTTCTGCTGGTTGCCGCCGGAGAACATGCGCACGGGGCGCAGCGGGTCCCCCGGCACCACGCGGAAGCGCTCTAGGAGGTCGCCGGTCTCCGCGAGGGCGCCGCGGTGGTCGAGCAGGCCCCGTCGGAAGAAGCGATCGAGCACCGGCAGCGTCACGTTCTCGACGCTGTCGGCCTCGAGCCACAGCCCCTCGCGGTGGCGGTCCGCCGGCACCATGACGACGCCCTGGCGGCGGGCCGCCGCCGTGTCCCAGCTGCCGACGGGTCGGCCGCCCAGGACGATGGTGCCGGCGCGCGGGCGCCGCTGCCCCGCGAGGAGCTGCGGCAGCTCGTCCTGGCCCATGCCGACGAGGCCCGTCACGCCGAGGATCTCGCCCGCCCGCACGGCGAAGGAGACGTCGCTCAGGCGCTGGCCGCTCAGGCCGTGTGCCGCCAGCGCGACGTCGCCCTCGCCGAGGGGCGGCCGCTCGGGATAGAAGCTCTCGAGACGGCGCCCAAGCATGAGCTCGATGATCGCCCGCGTGGAGGTCGAGGCCGGGGCCGTCGTGGCCACCAGGCGGCCGTCCCGGATCACCGTGACGCGGTCCGCGATGGCCAGGACCTCCGGCAGGCGGTGGCTGATGAACACGACGGCGTTGCCCGCTTGGGCCACCTGGCGGAGCACGGCGAACAGCCGCTCCACGTCGCCGTGGTCGAAGGCGACGGTGGGCTCGTCCAGAAGGAGGACGCTCCTGCCGGCATGGGCCGACAGCTTGCGCGTCATGCGCGCAAGCGCCACCGCCGTCCGCTCGGCGCGCCCGAGCGACCGAACCCTTGCCGCTGGCGGGATGCCCAGGCCGAACTCGGAGAGGCTCTCGGCCGCGCGCTCCGCCTGGGTGCGCCAGCGGATCGGGCGCAGGCCGGGCGCATCGTACCCCACGCCGAGGCCGATGTTCTCGGCCACCGTGAGGTCGTCCGCGAGGCCGAGGTCCTGGTGGATGATGCCGATGCCGTAGCGCTCGCTCTGCCGGACCGGAAGCGGCACTGGCCGGTCCCACAGCCAGACGCGACTGCCCGCGTCGGGCTCGTGGTAACCGGCCAGGACCTTGATGAGCGTCGACTTGCCCGACCCGTTCATGCCGACCAGGGCATGAATCTCCCCCGCCTCGACCTGCCAGGAGATGCCGTCGACCGCCTTGAAGTGCCCGAAGCTCTTGCTCAGGCTCTCAAGGCGCAGGGCGGGGGCGGCCATGGTCAGTGCTTGACCCCCCACAGGGCCTCGTACTTGGCTTGGTAGTTCGCGTAGCCGGGGAAGAGGTTGTTGTCGTTCGTGCCGACGTTGGCCTTGACGAAGATCTGCTGGGGCAGGTCCTCGAACACCGCCGGCTGGCCCGTCATGAGGCGCCCGAGCTCGTCGACCTCCGCCCAGCCCATGCTCGGCGTGGGCGGGTTCGAGACGTCGGCCACCTGGACGTCACCCTTGCGGATCAGGTCCAGGTTCGTGGTCACGCCGTCGTGGCTGATGATCACCGCGTGGCTGCCCACCTGCTGGATGGCCGGGATCATGAACGACACGAGGGCGTCGTAGAACGGGACGAGGTAGTGGGCGCCGGGGTAGCGCGTGATCGCCGTCGAGGTGATCGTGCCCATCTCCGTCGACACCTGGGTGGGCTGCACGTTCTCCACGGCGTCAACCTTGCACTTTGGACAGCGCAGCTTAAGCTCCTGTTCGAAGCCCTTCACCATGTTCTGGTAGATCGTGTAGATGCTCGAGGTGAAGATGATCACCTGGCCCTTGCCCTTGGAGGCCGCGGCCACGTAGTCCGCCATGAGCTTGCCGCCGAGCGTGTAGTTGACCGTGACGTGGGCGAGGACGCCGTTCGTGAGCGGCTGGCTGGGGTCGCCGTTGAGCGAGTCGATGACCGGGATGTGGTCCTTGACCGCCTGCTTGAGCGGGGCGCTCACAGA
>JAKASY010000358.1 GCA_021817625.1 Bacillota bacterium
CGATGATGCTGCGCGAGCCCTCGTAGGTGAAGTCGGCGAAGAAGCTCATCACGCCGACGAGGAGCACGAAGCGGAGTGCGGCGGGCAGGACCGGACGCCCGGGGGGCAGCGTGCGCGTGGGCGAGGTCAGGTCCGACACGGTGTTCCCTCCTTGGGGCTGACGTCAGGCTCCGGTGCACGTGGACCCGCGCTGAGCGGCCGCGCGCTCGGCGCGCGCAGGCTGGCCGCGCGGGCGACGGCAATGTGCCACCCATGCACTTGCTTGCGGCTCACGAGCTCGAAGCAGCGAAAGTGGAGCGAGCCGGCAGCGCCGTCGGTGGCGCGGCGCATCGCGCCCTCGCGCCAAGGCGAGGATGGACTGCCACTCGATAAGCACCGGAAGGGGTGGACGCAGCGGCGGCCCGGCGTCGAGGGCGGCCTGGCATCGCCATGGGCTGTAGCGTCCTGCCAGGCCTGCTCGAGACGGCCACCTCGCAGTTGGCGTGGCTCAGTGGCGGGTAGCGGTCCGCCTCTATGGCGTAGGGCCAGACGTGGGCCGCCCGGCTCCTTAGCCAGGAGGACGGCGCGGCGTGGGCAGGCGCCAGCGCGGACGCGGCGGCGACGGGCTCGGCCCACGCGCCGGTCGGGCGCCGGCCCCTGCGCCGCGGCGTCCCGGTGGCGGCTGGCGCAACGCCACGTCGGCAGGGTCGTCGGGGGTGGTCGGACATCAAGCCGGGCCGACATCGCTAAGCACCTTGTTGGGCTTGGCAGAGGGCGGGGATTCCAGTGATGCGCAAAGGCGTCGCAGGAGCTCCTGGCCGGTACGAAGGCGCGCCTCGAGGCACGCGTGCGCCCCACGGCGGGCTTCGTCGGGCGGAGCGCGCAGGGTGGCGACGGCGCGCGCGAGGGAGGCATCGAGCGTCCTCAGCTGCTGGGTGACGGCTGCGGCGGCGTCGTCTACCGTTTCCTGCACGGCCGTGCGGAAGGCGTAGGCGAGGCGGCCGACGTTGCGGTCGACGAGGTCCGCCACGGCCGCGATGACGGCCCGGCGAGCGCGTGCCCGGCCTCCGGGCAGGAGGGATGTGAGAGCACCGCGGCGCAGGTCGGGGACGAGGGACGCGTCCTCCTCCCATTGGAAATAGAAGCTGCGCTCCTCGGACACCGGTGCGGTGAGCGCGAACGTGACGCGGGTGGCGCCCAGGAGGCCCGCGGCCTCCTCGACGATGCGCGCGACCTCGGGGCTCAGGCTCGCGAGGCGCTTGGCCACCACCGCCTCCGCGATGTCCCGTGTCTGAAGCCGAAGCTCCTGGCGTACGGCGTCCAGCCGCTCGCTCGCGGACTGCGTCAGCGACCGGTGGAGCTTTGCGGCCGGCGTGTCATCTCTTTCGTGCGCTTCGACCGCCGCCGTAACCCGGGTCTTCACCTCCGCCAAGAGCGCGTCCACCTGCTCAGCCGCCGCCCGCGAGGCGGCCTGCCAGAGCGGGTGCTGGTCGTCGCGGACGAGGCGCAGCTGTTCGAGGTGGTGCGCGAGGCGGTCGGCACGGGCCCGGCGGTCCTCGACCGGCGTGTCGAGCGCGGCGACCTCGAGTGTGACGGTGGCGAGGTCCGCGCCGATGAACGCCTTCAGCCGCCGCGCCGCCCCGTGGCGCGCCAGCTCCACATGGGACTGCTCGCGCACAGCGGCGTCGAGGGCAGCGCGGGCATGTTCGCGTGCGGCCTCGTCGACCGTGCTCAGCGTCAGGCACGGCAAGCGTACGCCAACCGCCCGGGCGATCTCAGCGCCGGCGTACGAGCGAACGGCGTCGATCGCCGCGGCGGGGGCCGTGTCGCTCTTCGTGAGGACGACAATCAGCTTGGCCGCGTACTCTCGCGCCTGCATGAGATACGCGCGCTCGTCCTCGGTGAGCGGTGGCTCGGGCGACAGCACGAACATGCCCAGGTCGATCCATGGCAGGTAGGCCACCGCGCTTTGCGTGGCGTGGCTGTGGGTCGAGCCGATGCCGGGCGTGTCGACAAGCTCAGCCCACTCGGGAAGGGTCGACGTGACCACCTCAAGGGCGAGTTCGCGCACGCCGCGCTCGTTGTCGGGATTCGTCGCCTCCGACACATAGGTGGCAACCTCGGCGAGTCCGACCTCGCGCTCGCGCCCGTCAAGAAAGCGCACGAGCGCGCGCGGGCGGTCCCCGCGACGCAGGCGCGTGACCACACCGGTCGTGGGCAAAACGCCGACCGGCAGGAGATCCTGACCGAGCCAGGCGTTGACGAGACTCGTCTTGCCACGCTTGAACTGGCCGATCACGCCGACTACGACGTGCCGGTCCCTGAGGCGCTGGCGGGCCTCCCGCGCCTGCGCCTGCGCCCCGGCGGCTTTAGACGCCTCGAGCCACTCCGCGCACTGGGAAGCGAGGCTACGCCATGTGTCCCCGACCGTCCGCACCGAGCCACCCATCACACATCCCTCCGACAAGGTCGGTCCTTGTCAGGAGTCATCAGCGCCGGGTGGACGCGGTTTGCGGCGCACGCGCACGCAGGCGGAGCTCCATCGCCTAGCGCCATCCTACTATAGGCGGGCGTTCGCCGACCACGCAGCGCGCGGCCCGCCCTCCGCCGCAGCGAGCGGCAGAGTGGACAGAACGCGAGGCAGGCGCTAGCATCCAGGGCGAACACGGCGCGGTGGAGTTCGCGCGGCCCCACGACCAACCGGTCCGATGACTCCTGCGGCGAAACGCCTTGCAGGGGTCTTGCGCGCTTTGCGGCCCGACTCCGGTCCGCGGCGAGGGGAGGGGGTGGGCGACCATGCCGGGTCCGAGCATCCTGTTTGCTGTCGAGGGTGAGGAAGCGAGATCCCAAGCCACGGACCTTGCCCGGTGCTACCGGGACCTGAACCTCGACCAGATGGTCGCGGACCTCACCGACGGGCGGCAGGCGTTCGAACTTGGCCCGCTGTTCGGTCGCGCTGCCCCGGGCGCCGACGGCATCGTCCTGCGCCAGGAGGTGTTCCACGACCTGGAGCGGCCGACGGTGGCGGGGCCCGTGCGGGCGTTCGGCGAGGCGATGGCTGCAGTCCGTGAGGATCTCAAGAACACCGGCACCTTCCACCATCCGCGCCAGCGCGACTGGTGGCAGCTGGACGCGGTGCTGACGTACAGTCGCGCGGTCACCGCGCTCGCGGCCGGTCTCTCCGATGGTCGGCCCGAGTCGCGCGCGCTGGCGGCTCTTGCGCGCTACATCGGGGCGTACGCGGCGTCGGACGGCTTTCAGGCCATGGCGGGCGCGGCCGAGGCGATCTCGCGCGACCTCGCCACAGTGACCTACAATGTGCGGTTGCGCGAGCTCAAGGTCACCGTGCTGCCGTTTGAGGGCGAGGCCGACGCCGGCGAGGAGGTGGCGCGGGTATTCGCGCGCTTTCGCCGCGGCGCCGTTCGCGACTACCGCGTCAACATCCGGAGCACGCCGGACATGAACCACGTCGAGGGCCAGATCCTCGACCTGGGGGCATCGCTGTTCCCGGACGTGTTCGGGCGCTTGGCGGTCCTGCGCAGCGGGCCTGGCGGGGACAGCGCCTTCATGGACCCAGCCCTGGTGGCCTTTGATCGAGAGGCGCAGTTCTACCTCGCCTACCTGGACTACGTCGCGCCTGTGCGCAAGGTCGGCCTGCCCTTGTGCTATCCGGAGATCGTGGACCCCGAGGACGACGCCTGCTGCCTCGGCGCCTTCGACCTTGTCCTGGCGCACAAGCTGGCGGCCGACGGCCAGGCGGCGGTAGCGAGCGACTGGCACGCGGCCGGCGGCGAGCGTGCGTTCATCGTCACCGGCCCGAACCGCGGCGGCAAGACGACGTTCTCCCGAGCCCTTGGCCAGGTTCACGTCTTGGCCGCGCTCGGCTGCCCCGTGCCCGGGACGTCCGCCCGG
>JAKASY010000359.1 GCA_021817625.1 Bacillota bacterium
AGCGCCTTCGCCCCCGGGCAAGACATCCTGCAAGCTGTCCAGGTACTGCTCGCGCTCCTAGGCGTGCACCCTCTCCTGGTGGATCTCCCACTCGATCGCCCGCGCCTCCGTCAGGTGCTGGGCCGTGCGCTCCCCCAGGGCGGCGCGCAGGTCGACCGGCAGGCGCCGGATGCCGCGCCGCCGGCGGCTCCGCGTCCGGGAGGCGCCCCGGGCCCTCCTCGACCGCGGGAGGCGGAGCCAGGTCCCGGGTTCGAGGCCGCAGCCGACCAGGGCAGACAGCAGGAGGTAGGGATTGGCGGCGCTGTCCGGACCCCGATGCGCAGCGCCCCCTCCTCCGCGCCGTCGCCCTCGATCTCCTCCGGCGCGACGATGGCCGAGGCGTCGACGTCCGCGGGCAGGAGGAAGAACTCGACCTCCGCCCCCACCCGCATGTCGAGCCCCGCCGCCTCGAGGTCGGCGACGCGCCGCCTGAGGAGCGAGCGGCTTCGAGGCGGTGCGAGACGAGGTGGGCATGCCTGTGGCCAGAGAAGGTTCCCGTGCGACGGGACCGTGAAGTCCTCCGCCTCCATCGCCCGCAGCGTCGTAGTGACCTCAAGGACGGTGAAGCTTCTGCTGGCCAAGGCCTGGGCGACGTGCATCGGCCGGCCAGTGCCAGGGACCACGACCGGCCGGGAGCCGGAGCGACGGGTCTACCCGGAGCCGGTGCCAGGCCGCGTCCCGCGGGCCCGGCCCCGGCGTCGCCGCCGGCCACCAGGGGCTGCGCAGAACGGGCGTCGGCTGGAGTGCATCGACAGGGCCAGACGGCCTCGGCGGCTACCCACGGGAGAGGCCGATTTCATGAGCTTCCGGACGTCTGCGTCCGCCCACCTGTTCTCGGTAAGGCACTGAGGAGAGGGCGGTCGGGATGAAGAGGGCGTGCCGTTCAGCTCGCAGGGCGCCGCGCAGCTCCCATGTCCGCGCTCGCCCGCGTGCGGCTCGCTTCCCCAAGAAGACCCGCGGCCATGAGGTCTTGCCGCATCTCTTCCCGCTCGGCGCTGCCGATCGGAAGGAGCGGGGGACGCACGGGGCCGCCGGCCATGCCGAGGAGTTCCGTCCACGCCTTGAGGTAGGCGATGGGGACCACGCGCCTTTCCCGCCACGTGCGGGTGATCCACTTAGCGTAGACCGGGCGCAGCGCGTCAAGGCGCGCACGTACGGTCGCGGCGGCCTCGAACTGCCCGCTGAGCCCGAGTTCGGTGTACTCGCGCATCGGCTGCCAGGAGGCGGTCTGAAAGCAGTAGGGATGGGGCGAGGACATGTGGACCCGCTGCCCCTCGGTCTGCATGAGATCCAGCCAGTTCGACTCGGTCGGGTCGCTCATCACGATGGCGCCGCCTGTCAGGCGCTTCACTTCCCGATAGTGATCCCGGTCGCGAACGATCTTGATGCCGCAGACGTTCTCGATCTCGGCAATGCGCGCCGTCACCTGCGCGGACAGGCCGTAGCCGGAGTAGCTCGTGTCGAATATCCAGACCCCGATGTCGACGGCCCGGCAGACCTCCTCGAACCAGCGGTGGACCATCGCATCGTCCGGCACCGGCGGGTAATACGGGTTGATCAGGATCGCGAAGTCAGCACCGACCTCTTCGGCATGGCGCGTGAGCTCGATCGTCTCCCGGCTCGAGTGGTGCGCCGTATGGGCGATGACGCTGCACCTGCCGCGAGCCTCTTCCACCACGATCTCGATCGAACGCATCCACTCCGCTTTGGTCAGCGACCAGAACTCCCCCATGATCCCGGTGCAGAAGACGCCGTCCACGTGCAGTTCGTCGGTCAGGTGACGCATGTTCGCCCGAAGCGCATCCTCGTCCAGGTCGCCCTCCGGCGTGAACGGCGTAGTGATGGCCGCCCACAGGCCTCGGAACTGGGCCCGCGCCGCCTCCTTGGCCTCCGCCTTCATGTAGCGCATCTAGCCGCCTCCCTCATGCCGGCCACGCCCTGAGGGTGCGGGCGCGATCGGCCCAAGGCCCGCGCCCCGCCCCTCGTCGGGCCCGTTCCGGCCCCCCGGGCCCGCGCGCCGGTAAGATTCGGCGGCAAGCGGGCAATGCCTTGCGCAGGGTGGAACGGCTACGGAGGCGGCGTACGACACGGCAGGGGCACGAACTCTACGCGTGTCGTCGCCGATCCGTACGCCATGCCATCGGGCAACGCCTTACGCCCTGGCGCCAGGCGGTCCCTAGGACCAATCTATCGACGCTACAGAACACCGTTATGGCACGGTGAGGTTCTGACCGTGAGGCCGGTTTCGTCGAACGCGCCGGTTGCTCGGCCCGACGCGCAGCGGTCGAGGCGACGACGCCTAGACGTCCGTCCTGCCCTCCAGCCCCGCACGCGCTCCGTGCTCGTCGTCACGCCGCCCCAGCCACGGAGCGACGCTGTTTCGGAGCTGGTCGAACTCGGCCGGTTGCAGCGGCAGGCGGCGTTCCAAGGCCCCCAAGTAGGCGCGGGGTGTGGTCACGGGCCAGTCGGTGGCGAATAGAACCCTGTCCAGGCCGATGGCGCGAAGATCGGCGGCCAGCGAATCGAACCGATGGTCACGCCACGCAGCGGCCGACTCGCCGTCGTCCGGGGCGTCCTCGGCAGGTGGGTCCGGCTGGTCGTCCAGAGGGGAGAGCGCCACGTCGAAGTACACCCGTCCGGCCGCGGCTCGGTTGCCGGCAGCCCATGTGGCGAACGCAGCCAGCGCCTGATCGGTGGCAGGGTCGTAGCCTCCCCATCCGGCCCCGTGGGCGATTTGCACGGTGACGTCTGGCGCCTTTGGCAGGACCTGATCGATCAGGGCACGAGCGTCTGTCGCACCGTAGTCGGGCCGCCGAGTTCGCATGTGGATCGCGATCATCAGCCTAGCGGCGTTGGCGCGCTCGAACACTTCGCCCAGGCGCCGAACGTGGTCGGGATCGCGCAGGTCCACGTCCGAGTTGGCCAGGTGCAGCTTCAGGCCGACGAAGCGGCCGGTGGAGGCGCAGCGCTCGATCTCGAGGCCCGCCCCGGGCAGAAGCGGATTGACGCTGCAGCAGACGGCCAGGCGGTCGGGATACTGGGCGACCTGGTCGGCCGTCCAGTCGTTCTCGGCCGCCATCGCCCCTGGGTCCGGGTCGCCCGCATCCGGCATCCCAAAGAAGTAGGCCACCGATAGGACCAGGGCGCGGTCCACCCCGTCCTCATCTAGGACCCTGACCAGCTGGGTCGCCGTGGCGGGTGCGAACTCGCGGCCGAACCGTTCGATGCGCGCGACGGCCGCGGGGCTGAAGATATGGGTGTGGTGGTCGGCACGAATCGTCATGGCAGCTCCCTCCAGCTTCGCGGGCCAGATCGTGTCTACGCATCGGGAAGGACCGTGAGCTCGAGGGCGGAGGGGCGGTCTGGGCCCCAGTGGACCCGATTGGTCGCGACCCGGTACGTGCGAGCCTGCCCGAGAGGCTCCCGGGTGTTGGGGTTCAGGTCGAAGCGCGGGAAGTTGCTGCTCGAGATGTCGACCCGGATGCGGTGCCCGGCCTGAAACACGTTGGCCGAGGGGTACATCTCGATCACGAGCGGCACCACCTCGCCCGGCGCCACGAACCGCTCCCGGTCGTACCCCTCCCGGAAGCGCAGGCGCTGGATGCCGTCCATGATGTTGAGCGCGTAGCCTTCCGGATCGTCGGGCGAGGGTGGATACCAGTCGACGAGCTTGGCCGTGAAGTCCGTGTCCGGCCCGTCGGTCGATACCCAGAGCCTGGCGCGGATCGGCCCCGCCACGACGACCGGCGTCTCGAGCGGCGACGTGACGAACGACATGACGTCGGACCGCGCGACGAGCGAACCGTACGGGGGCCGCGCGCCGAACATGCCAGGGCGCGTGACCTGATTC